>CAXPUI010000001.1:0-2533 GCA_964220205.1 Candidatus Allofontibacter communis
CTCTGCAAGCAGAACACGCACCAGATAATGCGGGAAGGTCAACTTTGACAGTGACCAGACCTCGTCAGCCTTACTTAGACACTCACTGGCGAGGCCGTCCGGGCCCCCGATAAGGAACTGGAAGTGATTCGTCTGCTGACTCCACGTCTGCAATTTTCCAGCAAACTGCTCTGTACTCCAGTTTTTTCCGTGCCTGTCCATCGCTACGACAATCGCCGACGGGGCCAGCGCGGAAAGCATCTCCCTGCCTTCTTCTGCCTTCAATGATTCAACTGATTGCTTTCTGCGCACGGCGGTCTTTACTTCGGTGAGGAGAAAGTTACATTGATTCTGCAGCCGAATGGTGTACTGTCCCGCACCCTCCAGGACCCAGTCAGGCGATTTGGTACCGACGGCAATCAGCTCAATCTTCAACACCGGCGGCGTCGCCCTGTTGCTTCGGCCCAATACTCCAGAGACGCTCCAGGTCATAGAACTCCCTGACTTTTGGCAGCATCACATGGCAGATAACATCACCCAGATCAATCAGCACCCACTCGGACGTATCATCACCTTCTACACTATTAACCGGATAGCCAGCTGCCTTGGCTTTAACAACCACGTTATCCGACAGCGCTTTAACCTGGCGGGCAGTTGTACCACTGGCGACCACCATGAAATCAGCAATATCGGTCTGCCCTTCCACATCCAGGCTTACAATCTCGTTGCCCTTAATGTCATCCAGGGCATCCAGGACGAGATCCTTGAGAGCTTCACTTACTTCAGGTGCGGTCATGTGTATTCCTGTACAGCTGATTTTCAGTTATGTAATTGATGACGTCTGCCGGAACATAATCGCTGACACTCTGTCCCTCAGACAACGCTTTTCTGACATTCGTTGCCGAGATATCAAACTGTTCGAGCGCCAACTTCACGACACTACCGGCCTTCCGTGAAATGACATCAGGTTCAGCCAATCTGCCGGCCGCCCAATCCTGCAGCTCATCACTTTCAGCAACTGTCTCTCCTGGACGGGCCAGCACAACCAGGTGAGCCAGATTGATGAGTTCCCGCCAGCGGTACCAGGTCGTCAGGGTCACCCAGGAATCATTACCCAGCACAAAACATAGCGGGGTGTCGGGAAGTTGAGCGCGGTACATGCTTAACGTATCAAAGGTAAAGGATTTCCCCTCCCTCTTCAGTTCACAGTCATCGACCGTGATCATCGGTTCGTCGGCGACAGCGAGTTCCAGCATCTTCAACCGGTGTCGGGCTTTGACTGCGGGCTGCGATCTGTGAGGTGGAACCTGGCAGGGAACCATGACCACCCGGGCATCATCAAAACATTCACCCAGCGCGCGAGCCGAGAGAACATGGCCGAAGTGGACAGGATCAAACGTGCCACCGAAGATCAGGGTGGCTGTCATTGACGAATCTGGCCGTCACCAAATACAACATATTTCTGCGAAGTCAGACCCTCAAGCCCCACCGGCCCACGGGCATGAAGCTTATCAGTGGATATGCCGATTTCTGCGCCCAGGCCATATTCGAATCCATCGGAGAACCGCGTTGAGGCATTGATCATCACAGAACTGGAATCAACTTCTCTTAAAAAACGCCGGCCCCGGGTGTAATTTTCTGTCACGATCGTATCGGTATGCTGAGACCCATACTGGTTGATGTGCTCAATCGCCTGGTCGAGGCCCGATACCGTACGAATCGCCAGGGTCGGCCCAAGGTATTCGGCATGCCAGTCTTCTACCGTCGCCTGGGTTACTTCGTTACCCAGTACCGAGGTAGTCTTCTCGCAACCACGCAAATCCACACCATGCTCGAGGAAACCTTTGGACAATGTCGGCAGCATATCTGCCGCAATCTTTTCAGAGACCAAGAGGGTCTCCATGGCATTACAGACCGCATACCGCTGCACCTTGGAGTTAAGCGCGATGTCATAGGCTTTGGCCAGATCAGCTTCATCGTCGATATAGACGTGACAGATCCCGTCCAGGTGTTTTATCACCGGAATGGTCGCATCTTTGGCGATGCGCTCTATCAGGCCTACGCCACCCCGGGGCACGATAACATCGACGAATTTATCCATCGTGATAAGTTCACCGACGAGTGCCCGATCTGTGTCCTTGATAATCTGGACGGCAGCTCCAGGCAGGCCCGCCCTGCCAAGACCCGCTTCTATGCAACCCGCCAGCGCCCTGTTGGAATGTATCGCTTCTGAACCACCACGGAGAATCGTGGCATTACCGGACTTCAGGCAGAGGCTCGCAGCATCTATGGTGACGTTGGGACGAGATTCGTAAATGATGCCGATCACCCCCAGGGGAACCCGCATTCGACCGATCTGCAGGCCATTGGGCCGGTAAGACATGTCGGTAATCTCCCCGACAGGGTCCTCAAGACCCGCGACCTGATGGAGACCCTCTATCATGGTATTGAACCCGGCTTCACTGAAGGTCAGTCGGTCCAGCATCGGTTCCGTTAAGCCGTTTTCACGGCCCCTGGCCAGGTCTTTCTCGTTCTCGCTCATGAGCGCATCACG
>CAXPUI010000002.1:0-16420 GCA_964220205.1 Candidatus Allofontibacter communis
AGGCGTAAACTCGACAGAGATGATTGTCTTCCTCGTAATCGCCGACATACGTCACCCAGGGGGTCTCCAGGCGGATGTCGCTTAGAAGGTTGGCCTGCAGAGCACCGATATAGTTGCCTATATCCCAGTCCGGGATAGCATCCTCGAATTTTACCGGGCCGCCTGGCAGTCTCAGGGCCTGGTCCTCACTCACGAAGAAATATTCGGGACCTTTGACACCGTCGCGCTGCAGCAACAGGCGTGTTGTTTCGATGACCTTGTTGCTGTGCACCGCGATCAGTTCTTTGCCTGTCTCGGAGAACAGCTCGTAGACATCATCGGAAAACAGGTAGTAGCCGGTTGCTGGTGGGCATTGCCGGGCGGCGTACTTGTTGAAAAGCCCGCGGCGATGCTCGTTTGATCTATTGTCCGCTGCCTTGTGCCATAGATGCATATTCATGTAGAGCAGATCACCGCGTTTCAGCTGGGGATCAATAAAATCATCCGGGTCCGGACGGATCGCTTCATTAACATGCAGGACGCCTTCTCCCCGGTCGATAAGCCGCTCAGTGTGATGCGAGCCCGGAGCGACAAACAGCTGGCCTGTTTGTTCGTCGTAATCACACATCGGAATGATCGTGAAGAGCCAGTCCAATGAAGAGCCCACAGGGCGCCAGCGCTTGTAATCATGATGGGCGGGCAGCCCGGGCCCGCCAGGGGTTCGGTCGTAAAGGACATAGGCCGTCAGGTAGACCTCGTCGTCGAGCAGTTCACTTGCGCCTGACACAATGGTTGGATGTTCCGCAAAGTGGACAAAGTCGGGATCGCACCAGGAACTTTTGGCCAGTGTATAGCGGCCGGGGTCAGGCCAGTTTCCGACACCGCCTTTATCCTGACCATCATCAAGAGGCGGGTGTCTGTCAGCAGCGTCATCGAGACGGTTCAGCTCCGCTTCCGTGAAGACATTGCGAAGCACGAGAAAGCCCTGTTCCTGGTACTGGCGATGTTGCTCAGGTGTAAACATGTGCTGAGTCCCCGGTGGTAGCGGTGCATGCTTGCTGTTAGCTGGTTCACTGTAGCCTTTGGCCTCCAGATTGACCAGCCCCTCGGTCAATCTGCGTGATAACCCGGAACGAAGACAGGTTTACCTCGGATCATTACTGTTACTCTTGTTATAATCGCACAGTCGCTGAAATGTTGATGTGGACTACGCCTTTTTCGGGTTTCCTGCTCTGAGGTTTACCTTCCCTGCTGCGAGTGAGGGGTTACGGTCGGCCAGAAGTGCGCCTGGGTTTATTCGTCCAACAGGTAAAGCAACGACAAGTAACGACAATTATAGAAAAACAGATAAGTGCGTTGGTGGAAACACCGACTGAAAAAGGACAAGTACTGAGAATGATAAAAGCGGTTAAGTGGTTCGGCATTGTTCTTCTCGTCATCGGCGTTGCGGTTGGCGGTTATATGTTCAGTATGCAATTTGCTGATGGTCCGAGTGGTCTGGTGAGG
Organism: Candidatus Allofontibacter communis; assembly: GCA_964220205.1. Classification (GTDB taxonomy): domain Bacteria; phylum Pseudomonadota; class Gammaproteobacteria; order Pseudomonadales; family Azotimanducaceae; genus UBA9659. Next base: position 1,486 of record CAXPUI010000002.1, read on the forward strand.
GGCGGTCCGTTCCAAACCGGTGAGCTGGCGGAGGCACCTGATGACTGGAGTTTCCTGAAGGGCAGAATGGAAATCGAGTTCCAGACACTGACGCCGGATACGTCGAGAGTTGTCTGGCTGGGTGTGCTTGATAAGCGTCTTTACGTGGTCAGTGGCTACATGAATACGACTTTTGGAAAGCTATGGAAGCACTGGCCGCACCGGCTGATTGAAGACGACCGCATCATCCTCCGTATTGATGGCAAACTCTATGAGCAACGTCTGGAACGACTGATGGAACACCCACAACTGACTGAGCTTATGACTATCTATGCCGAGAAGTACGGTGCTGGCCTGGTAAGCGCAGGTCCAGGTCAACTGCAAGCTGCGCTGACTAACGGAGATTTCTGGTTATTCGAGGTCGTAGACCGGTAGCAGAGGCGGTGCGTCGACGGTGACAAAGGTCTCCGTAAAAAATCCATTGAAATGGGTGGCAGCCGCGTTGGAGTAAGCACCTATCTGGCCCAGCTCGATCCAATCTCCTTCATCGATGTTCTCAGGCAATATCAGGGGGTGGGGTAACATGTCTGTGCAGTCGCAGGTAGGCCCAAGGATACGAAAGGCGTTGGTTGCCTCGCTGAAAGATTTTTGCGGGTTCACCGCTCGAGCCGGCAGCTGGAGATTGGCGACGAGGGTTTCTGAAAGACTCTGGTAGATGCCGTCATTAATGTAAAGATCATCCGCTTTGCGTAGCTGCACCTGAGCCAGAAGAGAACAACCGCTGGCGACCATGGATCGACCAGGTTCGCACATGAGGACGCAGTCACCCCGAAGCCTGCTGCGGTCCGCGACTTCGTTAATGATGTCGATGTAATCGGCAAGCGGGGGTGGATTGTCCGCTTCGTAACGGGCAGGGAAACCGCCGCCGACATCCAGATAGTGAACTGGCACATCTGCCGTTTCGATAATGTCAAAGGCTGCTTCAATGCCTGCCCTGAAAGCTTCAGGTTCACGACACTGTGAGCCAACGTGAAAAGCTATGCCGGTCTGGAATCCCGCGGCGTGGACAGCCCTTAGCAAGGCGACAGCGTCATCGCCGGCGATGCCGAATTTGTCCGATAGTTTGTATTGGGCGTCGAATGAGGGCGTGATGATCCTGACCAGCACTACCCTGGCATCTCCTGATCCAGTTTCTTCGACAATTTTGTCCAGTTCTTTCTGGTGGTCGATGACGTAATGATCGATTCGATAAACATCGTGAGCTGTTTGGATGGCTGCTCTCGGTTTGACTGGGTGCATGAAGTAGCAGTCAGCCTGCGGGAAGTGTTCTCTGACCAGGGCGATCTCCTGCAGTGAAGCGGTGTCGAAATGTCGTATGCCAGCGTCGAAAAGTGCTTGCAGCACAATCACGTGGGGATTGCATTTCACCGCGTAAAGAACCCTGCCGGGAAAGTGGTCTAGAAAGTAGGTTGCCTGTGCCTTAAGTTCTCGGGGCCGGAGACAGTAGATGGGATAGCTCGGTTGCAGTGCGTCGACTACTGCGTCGACGCTGGGGAAGTTTGGGATCTGTATCATCGCCTTTCCTGGCGTGGAGATGCAGGGGAATGCATCATTGCCGGTGGTGACTATGGTTCCGGACCACCTTACGGGTGGGCGAATATTAGGCCTTTAATTCGTTCAGTCAACCCCTGGCGGTCGAGTCTGAATGTTTCCCGGGTGCCGTCAGTGTCTCCCAGATAACCTGATTACTCTTTTCTGTGCTGCGGCACTACCCTGAAATCCCTGTTGACTCCGTTATTCGCTGCATACAGGATGTAACGGCGGTTGATGATTAAGCTGCACCGCCCTGAAGGCTGTTCAGGGTGAAATGCCGGCGCCAGGAGTATGTGGCTATTGGTGTTTTTACCGGCAGTGCAGGTGGTTTCAGTTTGCGATTGAAACGGTTAATCCAGATGTGAAGTGATGTTGAAGTAAAGTTATGAGACCTGAAAAAAATCCCCTTTACTGGTACTACGGTTCTGCATCGATCGCTTTCGGTATCAAGAACAATGCGTTCAGCTATCTGCTGCTGATTTATTCGACGCAGGTCCTCGGCGTACCGGGCTATCTGGCTGCCATGGCACTGGCGATCGCCATGGCCTGGGATGCGGTATCCGATCTCTTTCTAGGCCACTGGTCAGATAAGACCCTATCGCGTCTGGGGCGCCGGCATCCATTCATGTATGCCGGCTTCATCCTGTTGCCGCTGTCTTTCTATGCTCTGTTTAATCCTGTGATAGATATCACTGACGCTAACCGGTGGTTTTACCTGCTGGCGACGGCGATACTGATTCGTACCGCCGTTACCCTGGTGGAAGTCCCGTCGGTGGCGCTGTTACCGGACCTGGTGAAGGACTATGACGAGCGGAATCGTTGGCTGGCGCTCCGTCACGCTTTCGGCTGGTATGGTGGTAATGGCCTGCATGTGATCAATATGGCTTTCTGGGTGGGTGCCTTTGGCGTGGGTGTCCAGGCAGGTTATTCAATCTATGGCATTGTCGGTGCCCTGATTATCGGCGCAAGTATCCTCCTGTCATCCCTGGGTACCCAGAAAGCCGCGTCGGCGCTGCCACCCCCTACCGAACCATTCCGGTTTACTGAGATATGGCACGAGATTAAGCAGATTGCCCAGTCGGTAACCAACCAGAATTTCCTCTGGCTGTTTGTTTACTCGCTGCTGGTGGGGGCTGCAGCAGGGATGTCAACTGCGCTCTATCTCTACAATGTTACCTATTTCTTTGAATTCTCAGGTGCGCAGATTGCCGTCACCGGGGTCTTTGTATTTGCTTCTCCAGCGATCGCCTATTTCCTGGCCCCGGCCATGGGCGAAGCACTTGGCAAGAAATCTGCCGCGATGGCAGCCCTGTTTGGTGCGATTTTCCTGTATCCGATCCCCTACATTCTGACACTGACCGGTTTATGGCCGGAATCGGGTGGCTGGAACAGTCTCATTATCTATTCGTTTTTTGTGACTGCTGAAGTCGTTGGTTTTATTGTCGGTGGCGTTATGCTCGATTCGATGATGGCCGATGTGGTCGAGGACAGTGAGGTTCAGACCAGCAGGCGCTCGGAAGGCCTCTTCTATGCAGCCAGGAGCTTTGCGGGCAAGGCTGTCAGCGCGCTGGGTATCATCCTCGCAGGTTCCATAGTGAGCCTTGTGGGTATGGATGGTATCAAGAGCGTCGCTGACATGACTGATGGAATGAGGGTAGAACTGGCAAGCTTCTTCCTGCCACTTTATTGCGGGCTCTATATGGTCGCGATTTACCTGATATCACGCTACAAAATTGACCGGGACACGCACAACCAGAACCTGGCGACGCTGCGTAAGGAATAGCCTTACGTCACTACCCTGAAGGTTACAAGAGACTAGGGTTTGCCAGCCAGAGCGCAATGGTTAGCATCGCAGCGAATGATACCCAGCAGAGATAAGGCAGCAGCAGGATAGCTGCCGTTGCTGATTGTCGATGGAAGGCCACGATGTTCATGACGATGAGTAACCAGAGCAGTGCGATTTCCAGGACTGCGGCCAGTCCGAGTTGCCAGACGAAAAACAGCCAGGACCATAATGCGTTGGCCAGTAGCTGTGCGATCAGGATGACATAGGGCAGGCGAACCGTGAACCTGCTGTTTTTCCAGACGAGCCAGCTGGAGATGCCGATCAGGGTGTAGAGGACGGACCAGACAGGCCCAAAAAGCCAGGCGGGTGGCGCCCAGGTCGGGCGGTCCAGGAGCGCGTAAAAATCCTCGGCGGTGACAGAAGCCAGCCCGCCAATTGCAGCCGCTGTGTAACAGAGCAACAGCGCGCCACCCAATGACAGGAGTTGTTGCCAGACAGTCATCTGATTCAACTTATTGGCGTCGGTAACCTTGTCCATCTCAACTCGCTGAGTTGGACCACAGCCCTTCGGATTCCAGGCGGGACATGACTGTAGAAATACCATCACCCAGGGTCGCTACTATTCGATCTATCTCTTCAATGGTCAGAATCAGTGAGGGCGACAGGACGTTGAGATGTCCGATGGGTCTGATCAGGACGCCGCGCCTGGCACATTCATCCGTGATGCGCTGGCCGATGTCTACGTCGTCTCCGAATAATGCCCTGGTTTCCTTGTTGGCTACGTTCTCGATGCAGACCATGAAATGGTTGCCTCTGACTTCCCCGACGATAGGAAGCTGTTCGAGTGTTTTCAATTGTTTCAGGAAGTAGGGGCCGACTTCCCTAACGTGTTCCAGGATGCCTTCGCTCTCTATAATCTCAATGTTCTTCAATGCGGCACGACAGGCAACCGGATGCCCGGTGTAAGTAAATCCATGAGCGAAGTAACGATCATGACCGGGGGCACTGATAACCTGCCAGATGCGTTCTGAAAATATCGTAGCGCCGAGTGGCTGATAGCCGGAAGTCAGGCCTTTCGCGGTGGTGATGATGTCAGGTTGTATATTGAAAACAGACTCTGAGGCAAACCATTGTCCCAGCCGACCAAATGCAGTAACAACTTCGTCCGCGACAAACAGGATATCGTTAGCCTGGCAGACTTCCCACATCCGCTCCAGGTACCCCTCTGGCGGTACGATGACGCCGCCTGATCCCATGACAGGTTCAGCGAAGAAGGCTGCGACCTGGTTCGCACCGCCGAGTTCAACGATTTTATCCTCGAATTCTTTGACCAGGCTGTCTGTAAACTCTTCTTCCGAGAGGCCCTCGGGCGCCCGATAGAAATAGGGACAGGACAGGTGATGAATGTTTTGGGTCATGTAATCGAATTCGGGGATGTGGTCCGCCTTTTTGCCGCTGATAGACATGGCCGCGTAGGTTGAGCCGTGGTAGGCCTCCTGTCGCGCAATGATGTGTTTCTTGTCTGGCATCCCGCGAGAGTTCTGGTAGAAATGGACCAGTCGCAGGGCGGAGTCAATGGCTGTTGAACCACCACATGAAAAAAACACGTGGTCCAGGTCTCCCGGTGCCAGTTCTGCCAGCTTTTTGGCGAGCTGGGTGCCTGGAATGTTCGTCATATCGACCATGGGATTGGCATAGGCCATCTGCCGGACTTGATCAGCAATAGCCTCGGCCATTTCCTCCCGGCCCAGCCCTATGTTTGTACACCACATTCCGCCGATGGCATCAAGCAACTGATTACCGTCCGAGTCATAAATATAAGGCCCCTGGGCTTTTGCTATCGGCAGGGCTCCAGTCTTGTCGAATTTATCGAATTCCTGCCAGGGATGTAGGAAGTGTGCCTTGTCATCCGCAATGATGTCGGGTGTGTCGTACTGCTCGAAGTTGCTCATGGTCGTTAGCCCTATAATGGACGGTGATTCTACTATTTACGCTGAGCGAGCGTCGATACAGACATGGATTCAGGCAAGGTTTCGGACAAGGTTTCGGACAAGGTTTCGGGACAGGTTTCAGGCATGGCTTCGGATACTGTTTCGGTCGTGCTTTCAGGCATCGATTGAGGCTATGACCCGGGCGATTAGCAGTGTAAATTGCGCCTCTAGCGAAAGGTAAGTGGAATCAACAATGAGCAAATTAGCCAAGACAGCGTTGCAGCAGATAGATAGGGAATCAATCCTGCACCCCTTTACTGATCTTGCCACCTACAAGAAGACCGGTGGCCGAACCATTATTTCCGCGGAACACATTTATCTGACGGATACGGATGGTCATGAGATGCTGGATGGCATGTCAGGGCTATGGTGTACCAATCTCGGTTACAGCCAGACAAAGATCATTGATGCTGTTAAAGAACAGTTGGAAACGCTGCCTTATTACAACAGCTTCTTCAATTGCACGACGGATGCGACCATTGAACTCACCGAGGCGCTGTGCCGAATGCTGCCAGAGGGGTTCAGCCGGGTTTTTTACACGAACTCGGGTTCCGAGGCCAATGACACCAATATTCGCCTGGTGCATCGCTACTTTGACCTGATCGGCAAGCCACATAAAAAGATTTTCATCTCCAGGGAAAATGCATACCACGGCTCGACCGTTGCGGCGGCTACCCTGGGCGGTATGAAGGGGATGCATAAGCAGTTTACAGGTCTGTCTTATGTCCACCACGTCAGGCAGCCCTACACGTTTGAAGAAGGGGGTGCTCAGTCCGAAGAAGAGTTCGCCCGGGCCTGTGCGCAGTCTCTTGCTGACAAAATTGACGAGCTCGGTGCCGACAACGTTGCTGCGTTTATCGCTGAACCGGTTCAGGGAGCGGGTGGCGTCATCATTCCTCCATCGGGCTACTGGCCGGAGATTGAGCGTGTCTGCCGGGAACGGGATGTGTTGCTCATCAGTGATGAGGTGATTTGTGGCTTCGGGCGTACAGGAAACTGGTTCGGCTGCCAGACGTTCGGCTTCAACCCGGATCTCATCACCTTTGCCAAGGCTGTAACCAATGGATATCAGCCTCTTGGTGGGGTAGCCCTTGGAGACAGGGTTGCTGACGTATTAACCTCAAGCGGAGGGGAATTCGCTCATGGCTACACCTACTCTGGACATCCGGTAGTCTGTGCCGCTGGACGCGCGACGCTGGAGATTTATGCCGAACTCGATCTGTTAAACCGGGTTCAAACGGATACTCAACACTACTGGCAGGCACGCTGGTCAGAATTACTGGAGCACCCGATCGTGGGTGAAGCACGCACCAAAGGCATGCTGGGTGCACTTGAACTCGTCCGGCAGAAACCGCATCGCGATCGCCTGGACGAGGACAGTAAGGCTGCTGTCTATTGCCGCAATTCTGCAATCGAAGCCGGTGTGATGGTTCGGCAGGTAGGGGATGCCATCATCAGTGCGCCGCCTCTGATCGTCAATCATGAGGAGATTGACCTGTTAATTGAACGGGTCAGGTCTGCCCTGGATCAGACCGCCGTGCATTACGGTATCAATTAGAACGATTCTTCAATGCCAGCAGGCAGATGAAGTCATGGACAATAGTGGCGGCGGCGATCGCAGTAATTTCAGCGTGATCGTAAGCCGGCGCAACTTCGACCAGGTCCATGCCGACATAATTCAGATCACCTATGCCCCTGATGATATCCAGGGCCTGAGCACTCGATAAGCCGCCGGCGACAGGGGTACCGGTCCCCGGGGCAAAGGCTGGATCCAGGCAATCGATATCAAAGGTAAGATAAGCCGGTGTTGAACCCACGGTTTCGCGAATCTTGCTGATGACTGACTGGGTGCCATCACGGTGGATACTGGGTGCGTCCAGGACCGTAAAGCCATGATCACTGTCGCTGTATGACCGTATACCGATCTGGACAGAGTGCTCGACATCGATGATGCCTTCATTTTTTGCACGGAGAAACATTGAACCGTGATCCAGGCGCTCGCCGTCGTCAGGCCAGGTATCGACATGAGCATCGAAGTGCACGAGGGCCATGGGGCCATGCACCTGATAGTGAGCTTTCAGGAGCGGATAGGTGACAAAATGATCGCCTCCCAGAGAGATCATGAAAGCGTCCTGTTCGAGAATGTCCTGGGCGAACCGGGTAACAGTATCGACGATCAGATGAGGATAACCAGCGTCGAGCTCCAGGTCCCCGTAGTCAGCGACGGCCAGTGATTCGAAGGGGTTGATGCCGAAAGGAAAAGCGTTGTCGACAATCTCCGCCAGCTGGACTGACGCTTCGCGTATCGCGCGAGGTCCCAACCTTGCTCCAGGACGATACGTCGTTGCGCAGTCGAAAGGTATACCAGCGATCACCACATCTGCGCCGGCGATCTGCCGAGTGTACCGACGTCTGAGAAAGGACAACTGTCCGGCAAACGTGGTTCCGGAAGCAGCGTGCTCAATCATTGCCTGTCGATTGGTTTCTTTGTCCATAAACGGCTCAATATACGTTTGTCACGCAGGGTACCGGAGTGGAGACACCGGGTCGATAGTCGGTTAACCTGATTCCAGTGAGGCTTTTTTACCATGTCATCGATCAATGCAGAAACCAAAACTGATTGCGACTTCTGTTGTCCGCGGTAGCCAGCAGGGCGAGAGCCATGGCGGCGTTTATCTTATTGACTTTGAGCGCCAGGTCGTTGAGCAGCGCGTTGACTGGAATACCGGGGAGATAGATTTCACGGGTCGTGGTGCGGACCGCGGTTTACGAGGTATAGCCTTTGATGGTGATGACATATACATTGCCGCTTCGGATGAACTGTTCTGCTATGACCGGAACTTTCGTATCCAGCGTTCATGGCGCAATCCCTTTCTGAAACATTGTCACGAGATCTGCCGCAGGGATCGAAAAATCCTGCTCACATCGACGGGATTTGATTCCCTGCTGGTCTTTGATCTTGATGAAGCAGCCTTTGTCTGGGGCATCCAGATCCACTGTGACAGCGACGGTCGCTGGCAGGGTCATGTATTCGACCCGGGCAGCAGTGTCGGCCCGGGGCCGCGTAACCAATCCCACATTAATTCAGCGTTTATCGATGATCATGGGATTTACGTCAGTGGTCTGCATACGCGCGCGCTCCTGCACGTCAGTAGTGAGAATGAGGTGCGTGAATACTGCACATTGCCGGTGGGGACTCATAACGCGCAACCCTTTGGAGATGGGGTACTGTTCAATGATACGGCGAACAATCACGTGCGCTATGTCACTCAGGAACATGCCGTGGCAATGCCTGTGTTGCTTTATCCTGACGAGGAACTGCTGTATTCAGGCGTCGATGCCTCTCATGTTGCACGACAGGGATTTGGTCGAGGGCTCACGTCTGTCTCAGAGACCCTCATCGCAGCAGGATCCTCCCCGTCGACGATCTCATTGTATGATCTAGATGCTGGTCAGTGTGTTGACGCGGTCAACATCAGCATGGATATTAGAAATGCTATTCATGGACTGGAGGTCTGGCCTTACGAGGACTGAGATGCCCGGAAAGCGGAGATCGTTTCAGTCACGGCAGAGGCATCGTCCTGCACCAGCAGGTTTGCGCCACTGATACCGGGGATGTCCTGCATCGCCCTTAGCGCATCAGTACATAGTTGTATGCCTGTCTGCCGAGGATCAGTTGAGTCTTCAAGCTGTTGCAGAATGGATTCCGGTATCAGGGATTCGGGGAAGTTTGCTTTGGTTGTCTCCGCCTCCTGGCGGCTGCTGAATGGCGTCACAGTAACGATAACGGCCGCTTTCCAGAGGAGTTTGGCGGATATAAGTTGCTGCATGTAGCGTCTCAGAACATCCAGGTTCATACACAGAGGCAGCTGGATAAAGTTAGCGCCCGCGTCAGTCTTTGCCTTGAGCTTTTCCGGGGACCAGCCAGGGGCCGGATCGAAGACCTGGGCGATAGCGCCGATCTGGAAGGGCGATGTGTCATCGTCCCGAGCGGAACTGAGGGCCTCACCGTCCCTGATCGCTGCGGCGGTGGTGATGAAATCAATGGCACCCACGTCAAAGATACTGGTTGCCCTGGGGCGGTGGTCCGGCGGTAAATCCAGGCCGCGCATCAGCAGTATGCTGGTGATACCCAGAGCCTGGGCGCTCAGCAAGTCACTTTGCAGGCTTATTCGGTTTCTGTCCCTGCTGTTCATGTGCATGATGGGATCGATTCCGGCCTGCAGCAGCAGACCGGAAGCCGTCAGATTGGAGATATGGGGACGGGCATGAGTATGGTCGGGTATCTGGATGGCTGTTACGGAACCGGACAACTCCTCTGCCAGTCTGACGATGGCATTCCTGTTGAGCTTTGGCGAAAGAGGTAATTCCGCGGTCAGGACGAAATTCTCTTGGCTCAGTGCTTCTCGAAATCGCTGCACTAACAAACCCGGCAAAGGAAAACTGGTTGTGGATAATAAACCAGGGATTGTTGATCGGAAAGAATAGACTTGTCGAACGTCGTTGACCCGTCATGGCAGAAAGAAGTGCGCCGCTTGATGCTTCAAGCCGAGTATGAGTCAGCGGAAGATCTTTGCTACGAGCAGCTGCGCGATGAACCGGACAGTGTTTTCTGCCTGACAGTACTGGGTCAGGTTGCCCACCAGCGAGGTGACATCAGGGATGCTGTGATCATGTATCGCAAGGCAACGGCAGTCGAACCGGAATTAATTGAACCCTGGTTGCTGCTGGCTCGCGCATTACTGGACAGGCGTGAAATCACAGCGGCTGGGTCAGCAATTGCCAGTGCCCTCAGCCTGGATGACCAGCATGTCGAAGTCAGGAAACTGCATGCGGATCAGTGCCTGCGCAGCGATCAGATCGCGTTAGCAGCGGACGTCTATGCTTCCCTGCTCAGGGAGCAGGTACTGGACACCACCGTTCTTGAAGGATTGGGCAATGCTTATCGCATGCTTGGCAAGCGCGATGCTGCGATTGAAACCTATCAACTCTGGGCAAACCGCTGTCCGGATGACGGTAACGCCTGGTGGAGCCTGGCGAATCTGAAGAACTATGCGTTCAGTGATGAGGAGCTGCAGCAGATGCAGGGGTATCTTAAGCAATCGGGAGTCACTGAGCCGCAAATGCGATTTGCCCTGGGCCAGGCCTGGGAGAGTCGAGGGTCATTCGAGGTGGCTTTCCAGCAATACGATGCCGCCAATCGACTGATGGAGCGGCAGGAACCCTACGATAGTGTGGCCCATGAAAGGTTGATTGATCGGCTGGTTGCCTTCGACTGGGCAACAGGGGAGGCCCACGGCACGCCTGCAGTCCCGATATTTGTAGTCGGTATGCCGAGATCAGGGACGACGCTGATCGAACAGATTCTTGCCAGTCACTCGCAGGTGGTCGGTCGAGGTGAACTCTCAGTGCTTGGTGATATGGTTGCGGACCTGGAAAGGGCAGGCGAAGACTATCCTGAGCTCTTGCTCAACCTGGATGAGGAAGCAATAGCTGACCTTGGTCGACGTTTTGTTGACGGGGCGGGTATTGCAGCGGGTTTTTTTGTCGACAAGATGCCTGATAACTTTCTCCTCATCGGGTTAATCAGGCTCATCCTCCCTGGGGCTAAAATTGTCCATGCCCAGCGGCATCCGGTTGCCACCTGCTTTTCGTGCTTCAAGCAACGCTTTGGTCGGGGTCAGGCTTATACCTACAACTTGTCGAACCTGGCTCATTACTATCAACAGTACCAACGTCTGATGGCGTTCTGGTATGAACGGTATCCGGGCAGTGTTTACACAGTGGACTATGAATCACTCGTGAATGACCCGCGCCAACAGATAACAGGGCTTCTGGATTTCTGTGGCCTGCCTTTTGAACCGGCTTGCCTGGATTTTCACATGACAGATAGAGTGATTAACTCAGCAAGCTCTGAACAGGTGCGTGCGCCGATCTACCAAACCTCATTGGAACAATGGAAATATTTTGAGCCTTTCTTGGGGTTGTTGATTGAGCGATTGGCAGGCCCGTTCCAGGATTGATTCCCTCAGTGATCGGGGGGCTTTCTGATGAAAGGGACAGGCATAAAAAAAGCGCACCGGAGTGCGCTTTTTTCTATCAGGCAGTGATCAGTTGAAATACTTGACGAATCTCAGTCCTGCCTCCCTTGGACGGATCACGGAAGTCTTGTTTCGACCCCAGAAAGGTTCGAAATCAGTGTTGTCCTGGAATACCTGACCGCGCTCGTCGTCCAGGTTTTTCACGAACAGACTTATTTCCCAACCGTCTGCAACCAGGCCGGCCTTGAAGTCACTGACTGAGTAACCATCCTGGGTCAGCTGTGGTGTATTACCGCCGATAACCTGTACCTGGTTGACCGTATCGTCCGTATAGCTGGTCTGAAACCGAATGTAAGCCTCATTAGCTCCAGCGAAGGACACCGGCCAGGTGTACTGGGCGTACAGTGAGCCTTTCAGATCAGGAGCGAATGGTAGTGTTGCACCATCGTCCACGCCCGACAGTTCAGGCACGTCCTCATCGACTTCTGCGTCCAGCCAGGTAGCGTTGCCGCCGATCTCGAACCGTTCAGTGGCCAGCCACTGGAAGTGTACTTCGAAACCATCGATCCTGGCCGAGCCCACATTGGTGATAACCTTCTGCCAGGGCTGCCCACAGAAAGGTGCAGGTGGCGCTTCGGGATTACCGCAGGCGAGGTTGGAAGGGTCTACAACTTCAAGCTGGTAGTCATCCCACTGCATGCTGAAGTAGGTGGCATTGAGCATCAATGTGCCATCAGCCCACATGCTGCGCAGGCCAAACTCGTAGTTGTCGAGGAAATCAGGTTCGAACTGGACAGGGTAAAACGGGTTACCGCGATTCCGGTTGGTACCACCGGCACGGAAGCCTTCAGAATAGAGACCGTAGACCATTTTGCTATCGTCGATGTTGTACTGCACGGCGACTTTGAAGGCCAGGTCATCTTCATTCGAAGTGGGTGAGGTAATACCCGTATCGCTGCTATTGGTACTGTCGCTGTCGTTACAGGGGCCCTGTGAAACCAGGCAACCGTGTTTACCTGTTGCCGTCGGCGTTAGCCGGCCCTTCGGCAGTTCAACGTAGTAGGTTTTGTCCATGTCAACGTCAAACCAGCGAGCCCCGACCGTTGTGCTCAGTTTGTCGGTCCAGCGCATCGTGACTTCACCAAACGCGGCCAGCGTATCCCAATCGGTATCGTCCGCTGAGAACCACCAGACATCGCTCGGTGTCAGAGGATTGACGTTCCAATAGTTGCTGCCCCAGTTCTGGAAGCCCTGGGAATTTCGATAGCCGCCGTCATTGGTGATATAGGTATCGAAGTCCCATTCTTCATGGCGTCGCTCATAAAATACGCCGGCTACCCAGTCGACTCGGTCGCCCTGTGATGACAGGCGGAATTCCTGTGTGATCGACGTGTTTTCCTGATCATTGGTCAGGAATCCTATGGGATCCAGGTAGGTGTAGTTGACGCCGGCTGGTTGGAAACAGTAAATGTTGTAGGAGGCCGTAGCGTAATAACAGAAACTGCCAAAGTAGGCTGAGTAGCTGGTCGTGTCATTCTGATAGAAGCTGTCCCGGGTGAAGTAGGCAGTGGCGGAGACAAAGTTAGCCCAGCCCAGGTCAGCTTCGACCGTGAACGAGTATTGTGTCCATTCGTCTTTACGTACATCCGGATAAAACTGGACGGTTTCAAGATCCCCCTGAGTGGAGTCATAGGTGCTCTCGGCATCAGAGTCAACATTTTGAAAGGCAATTTGAGCTGTCATGCTCAGGTCGTCCGTAACATCCCATCGGGCAGCTATGCGACCGCCGTCTATGGTGGTTTCGTTCCAGTCGTCTTCGACGACGTTGTCGTAAACCTGGACGCCGCCGACAGTGCCATCATTCATCTGCACCCCGTTGATGGAGGTTCTACCACCATTTTCCGAGGCAGGGGTTTGTCCCAGGACATTGTCGATGAAACCACCCTGCTTGGCGCTGAAGCCGACCAGCCGGATAGCGAGGTTTTCGTTGACGGGTATATTGACCATACCGGAGATGTCGTAGCTGGGGTCGCCTTCACTGGAGCCTGAACCGGTTACATCAATAAACGCTTCGAACTGACTCGAATCTGGTTTGTTCGTCACTACTCGCAGGGTTCCGGACTGGGAACTGGAGCCAAACAGCGTTCCCTGTGGTCCGCTCAGTGCTTCAACTCTTTCGATATCGATCAGTCTGACATCAACCTGTGCGCTTTGGGTCAGTGGTTGCTCATCGAGATAAACAGCTGCGGATGACTGCGCGATAAACGTGTCGGGAGCATCAGCGACGCCGCGAAAGAAAACCTTGCCGGCACCGGAGGAATTGCCCATGTAAGACATGCTGGGAATAAACCGAGAGTAGTCTTCAACGCTGAAGAGCTGTGCCCGTTTCAGGTCCTCTTCGCCGATAGCCTGGACGCTGGTGGCCAGGTCCTGAACGCTGACGCTGCCTTGTTTGTTAGCGGTAACGGTGATCTCTTCGATCATGTAGCCGCTACCGTCCTCTGCTGCCATGGCTGTACCGCCAGTAACAGCGCCAACGGCGGCTGCGAGACCAATCTTTACGTTCCAGTCATTAGTGTCGGACATGTTTCCCCCTGGTAAATGTCTGATATATACCTGCTTGGCATGTCGCTCGAATAAATTCTTCGGGCAATCTGTATATATTATGCTAAGCGATCAAGCGAAACAAATGCAGTTTCTGGTCGCGTCGCTGCGTTGAAAGACATTTTGTATATTGTTAATCCATCCTGTCGGTGAGCACGGGCGCCAGGATTTCGATCAGAGGTTCCAGGTCAGATTCAAATCGTTTGTGCGCATTCAATGAACCTGAATAGATGGGCTGTCGAACCTGTTCAGAGCTTGCTGTATTGACTGCCCGCTGGGTTTCGTAAAAATGGAGGCAGGCGTCTTCAAAAGGTAGCTCACAGTACTCCAGGAGACGCCTTGTCTGGTCCTCTTGGTCGGCAATCATATCCTCGTATTGCACGTCCAGCACCTTTCCGGGCAACACCTGGTGCCAGTGAGCCATGATCCTTTCGTACTCGAGGTAATACTCCCCGAGTTCCGACAGGTCATAAGAAAAGGCCTGGCCTTTGTAAAAGAGCTGTTTGTAGGTGCCCATGCAACTGTCCAGCGGGTGCCGCTTGGCGTTAATGATTTTAGCGTTGGGCAATGTGCTGTGTATCAGGCCAATGCTGGGGAAGTTGTTGGGCATTTTGTCGGTGAACCTCGGGGCCCCAGTCCGGTGTTTCTGCGTCGAATCGAGATACTGTTGTCCCAGGTCGGCCAAGCCGTTGTCCGCATACCGGTGTATCGCTTCAGGATAGTGTTCCTGCCCGTGACTGTCTTCATTCATGCGTCGGATCAGGCGAGCCATGTCGGGCAATTCGAAAGTACCTTCAACCATGCTATGGCTGGCGAGAATCTGCTCGATCAAGGTAGATCCTGACCGTGGTAGGCCAACAATGAAAATCGGGGAAGGGTCAGGATTGCCGCGGCCAGTGTTAGCAGCAAAAAATTCCTGATCAAACGTCTCGATAATTCGG
>CAXPUI010000003.1:0-2422 GCA_964220205.1 Candidatus Allofontibacter communis
GCCAGCAAGATCAAAGGCAGTGCCATGGTCCACCGAGGTTCGAACAAATGGAATACCCAGGGTTGCGGGCACACTGTGAGCAAAGTCGTGCACTTTAATCGCGATGTGCCCCTGATCATGGTAAAGAGCGAGCACTGCATCAAATTCTCCACCGATCGCTCGATAGAAGATCGAATCCGCCGGATAGGGCCCCGTAATGTCCAATCCTTGAGACTGGCAGTCTTCTACTGCAGGTTTTATCTGCCTGATCTCCTCATCTCCCAACATACCTCCTTCACCACCGTGAGGATTCAGGGCGGCAACGCCAATCCGCGGTTGACTGATCCCCCAGGATTCTAGGCTTGCATGAGTCAGCTGCAGCTTATCGACAATGACATCTCGTGTGACATAGGCGACGGCCTGAGCCATCGACTTATGGGTCGAAAGGTGCGCGACTTTCAGGCCTGGGGTCATCAGCATCGTCGCGGTCAGCTCAGCCCCGGTCATGCGAGCGAGTATCTCCTGATGGCCTATGTCACCATGATAACCAGCCAGATGCACGGCCTCCTTGTTTATCGGACAGGTGACAACCCCGGCAGTCCGGTTGGCCAGACAATAGTTAACAGCACATTCGAAGTACTGAACCGCGGCCTCTCCACAGTGCGCCGAGACTTTGCCTTGCTCAATTTGATCAGCTTCAAGCGGGAGGGGCTCGAGCACCACGATACCAGACTGCAACTCCGGGACATCTTCGGGCCTCTGCACCGTCTCAATAGGTATCGTAATTCCTGACTGGCGCATCGCTAATTTCAGGCAGCTAGCAGAACCAATAACAAACGGTCTTGAGCCTGCCGTGCTTGTCATCATCTCGTAAGCTTTGACAATTATTTCAGGTCCGATTCCAGCCGGATCACCCATCGTGATCGCCAGCAGGGGCATTTCAGCATTGCGCAATAGGTTGTCCACCTGAATTCTCCCCTCGAATCCTAACTTCAATAAACCAGGCGAGCAACGCTCGGCATGTTACCGATCGGCTGTTACTGATCTGGATCTAGGATATATCCTTCGCAGCTTGCCAGGCCGAGCGGCCCAGCAGAAACACAGCGATAAAGGTGAAAACCATACCGAAGCCACCACCAAGAAAAGCGACGGCACCCGCCAGGTCCCCGGGGCCAAAGGGTGTGCCCGCTACAGAAAGGCCTCGATTGGAAGACACATTGCCTGCCCAATAGAAGATAGTGTTTGCCCAACCGGTGATAATAAGCCCCCAGCCGACCCAGAAGGCTGCTTTCCCGGACATCTTCAAATAACTCATCAGCAGTGCCAGTCCAGCAATCATCACGCCATTCAGAATGCCCCCGACATGGGCTGCGGTCCAGCCGCGACTCGTCCCGGGCATATCGATCTCCAGAACAGGTAACGGCCACAACCCGATCCCTCCAAGCAGTTCGAAAATCAGCATGACACCTGCGACCAATCCAATAAAGAGGACTGCCATCCCATTCGCGATCACCAGTTTGGCAAGTGCCTCACTCTGTCTGCTGTCCAGGGTTTTCATCTCGGTTACTTAACCTCCTCTAAAGGGCCTCAATGTCAGCCATGTCGGCCTGGGTCAGGCTATGTGTATCATGACCGGCCGCGTGATAATTGCGCCAGGCAACAGCAATCGCATTCTGGTTGTCATTACAGATCGGATGGTTACGGGGGTGATAGCCCCTCGACAGGACTGGCAGGGCTGCCCATGCGAGGTCGAAAGCAAAAGTCAGGAAAAACCGCCAGGCCTGGAACTTCCGCCATCCGCGTAATCGCTCACCTTTGACCATTGGCCTGAATGCGAGGAACGTCTCCCTGGCTATATGGCAAAACGCATAAACAACCATGTAGCGACGATACCATTCGTGCCTGCCATAGAATGCCTGATAGAAATCAAAGGCCACGGCACCATGCTCGACTTCTTCCACCTGGTGCCAGACCCACAGGGCACGCAATACCGGGTCAGCGTTTTCCATGAGCTCCCGGTAACGATTCAGAATGATCATGCCACCGAGAAAAGTGAAGGTCTCGTAACCGGCCGTGAAACCGATCTGAAACTTCCGGCCTCGACGCCTGAAAGCGTCATCGAAATAATGGCTTGCGGCACTATCAATGGCTTCAATGTCCGGATAGCGGGCAGCCAGTTCACGTGTCCAGTTCACGAAGTTGAAGGCGTGATGCGACTCCTGCCCAATGATCGCCTGAACATCATCCAGGAGGTGCTTGTCCTTCAGTTCATCCCGGTGCGCACGCATAACCTTAACCAGGAAACGTTCGAAATGCGGCACATGGACACCCAGGGCATTGATGAACATCGCAAAGTCCGGACTGCTTTGACTCCAGAGAGGATCACGACCACCGAGCGACCCGAACTCGAATCGCAGTGGCCGGACAGGGATTTCATCCATTG
>CAXPUI010000004.1:0-12121 GCA_964220205.1 Candidatus Allofontibacter communis
GCAATTCTAATAGATCGATCTATTTGATTCAATCGCCTGTTATTTTCAATTCACTCGCTACTTGATGTAATCTATATAACTAATTGATTATTATCGTTATTTTAGTATGATTTGGTGTAATTCGATCTGGGCCGAACTATGAACAAGTCCGAATTGATCAAAAAAATGTCAGACAAGCTGGATCAGCTTTCCAGTCGTGATGTCGACCTGGCGGTGCATACACTCATTGAAATCATGTCCGAAAACCTGGCAGCTGGTGGGCGCATCGAGATCAGTGGCTTCGGCACTTTTTCAAATCATTTTCGCAAACCCAGAACCGTTAGGAATCCGAAAACGGGGGAGGTGGGTATTCATAAACCGGGAAAATTTGTGCCTCACTTCAAGCCCGGCAAAGATTTGCGCCGTCGAGTCGATAACTCCAGGCACAACGACATCGATATTCACACAGCGACAGTCCCTGCACCCTCTTCAGCAGGTGTGTCCCGTCACTGGGATAACATCAACTAGTCAGCCTCTGGGGCACCCGCCATAAGACGTCTCTCACGATTAACCAGGAAATCAGCAACCTCAAGCATGTTCGCGTTGCTGTTATCAACCATGGACGCTTCAATCCGGTACTTACCGTTGACGATTAGCGCCGGTACGCCGCCCGAACGATAAAGCTGTTGCCTTGCAATCGCCTGCTGATACATTGCCTTGACACCAAAGGAGTCGTTAAACGTCCTGGCGAACTTCTCCGGATCAACGCCGTGCTCCGCCATGAAAGCCGCCATCGACTGCAGATCCAACAATCGACGTCGCTCTCCATGAATGGCATTGAATAGCGGGAGATGGATCTCCTCCAGAACTCCGAGGGCTTTTGCTGTGTAGTAGGTGCGGGCAAAGAGTTCGTAACCAGTAACTCTCCAGATAGCGGGCGACCTGTTAAATTCGACGTCCTCCGGGAGATTTGCCTTCCACCGGGAAACCAGCGGTTCAAAGCGGTAACAATGAGGACAACCGTAGGAAAAATACTCTGTAACCTCAATCACGTCCGCGTCACGCGTTTGGACAGGAACCTCTAACGCGACGTAATGTGTGCCTTCTTCGTATTGAAATCCTTCCGCAAAAGCCATCCCGCTGACAATGCAGAGGAACAGCACACCGGCTAACACTCTCTCCATCTACTTAAGACCGTAGATGTAAGCGGCTACCGCCTGCATTTCCTGCTCGTTCATATCCAGCGCTGTCGTCCGCATCATCTTGCCATCACCATCGTTATGCCGCTCTCCCGACTGAAAAGCTTTGAGCTGCTGGACAGTATACTCAGGCCATTGGCCGGCCAGTGCCGGAAACTTTGCAGGACCGTTACCATTTCCCGTCGGCGCATGGCAGGCCGTGCAAGCGGCAATATTTTTCCTAGGCACACCGAAGCGATAGATTGACTCACCCAGCAGCACCAGCTCAGCGTCTGCTGCTCCATAGGAGCGGTCCTGGCTCGCATAAAAGGCAGCTATATCAGCGAGATCCGCCTCTGACATGTCATCCAGCATACCTGCCATTGTCGGCACTTCACGAGTACCGTTCTGGATCTCGACCAGTTGCTTAAGGATATAAGCCTCGCCCTGTCCGCCAAGATTGGGAAAACTACCTACCAGACTGTTACCTGTCTCACCATGACAGGCTACACACAGCGCAACCTTGCTGCTTCCTGCTTCGGCATCCCCGGCATGAACTGTTAGAGTAAGAACACTCAACATCAGCGTACATAAAATTCGATTCATGTTTCTCATAGGATCCACTTCTTTCAATACGGAGCCGCTAGATACTTAACGCCGTGCTCCCTAAAATGCGGGGCGAATTATATACCAATTTCAACATACTGCTTGAAAAATGTCCTCTGAATTCACCAATGCCAGCTTTTTGACCAGCGCAACCAGGCTCAGCCAGTGTCCTCCGGATACAGGCATCGAAGTCGCTTTCTGCGGTCGCTCGAATGCAGGAAAATCAAGTGCCATTAATGCACTTACCCGACAGAAGTCCCTTGCCCGGACCAGTAAAACACCAGGCCGCACCCAACTGATCAATTTTTTCTCCCTGGAAAACGACCGTCGACTGGTTGACTTACCCGGCTATGGGTACGCAAAAGTACCAATGGCCGTCAAGCAGCACTGGCAGACACACCTTGATGAATATCTACGAAACCGCCGTTGCCTGAAAGGAGCGATCCTCCTGGTTGATATTCGTCATCCCCTCAAAGAGTTCGATGAGATGATGATTAACTGGAGCCTCCAGGCCCAGCTACCCCTGCACATATTGTTGACCAAAGCAGACAAGCTGAAGCGGGGCGGTCAGCAGAGGGCGCTCCTGTCGATAAAACAAAAGCTACCTGAGAGCATCAGCGCACAGGTCTTCTCTGCGCCGAAGAAACAGGGTCTGGACCTTCTCGAGGCAACACTAAGAGAGTGGTTCCTTGCCAGTACAGGGTTTGACGGGGAGCTTGCTTAGTATGTTCGGCAGATAAAAATGGGCCCTGGCCAACTATGGGGAGGGTGTGGCCAGGACCCAGACTTCGGTTCTCTTGGGGGATAAAATCACCGAAGTTGCTGCTAAATCAACGTCTCGATCGCCTCTATCAGCTAACGTTACGTCTACTTAAGACTCAAAGGTTGACAGAAAGTTCTACAGAAATAATGAAGCTTTCTTCACTTTTAGACGGGTTTCAGGGGGAGAATCGCTTGCATCTTCTGAGCACCCCTCCACAGACCGGTGATGCCGGTTAATGCGCCTGGTCCCAGTTGTCTCCAGTTCCAGTTTCCACTACCAGCGGAATTAACAGCTCTGCAGCGCCAGACATGCGCTGTTCGATACCCTCTGTCACCTCACCCAGGCAGGCTTCTGCAACCTCAAGAACCAGTTCATCATGCACCTGCATGGTCATTCTGGCGTCCAGATCGGTCTCGGCAAGCCAATGATCAACACTGATCATGGCTCTCTTGATAATGTCTGCGGCAGTTCCCTGCATTGGCGCGTTGATCGCTGTTCTTTCCGCCGCTTGGCGACGCTGAAAATTTGACGCCTTGATTTCCGGCAGGTAGAGCCGTCGACCAAAAATCGTTTCAACGTAACCCTGTTCGGCGGCAAGAGCACGGGTTTTATCCATGTAGGCCTTTACACCAGGATAACGCTCGAAGTACAAATCTATATACTCCTGGGCATCGCCACGAGGGATATTCAACTGCCGGGATAGACCAAAGGCTGACATGCCATAAATCAAACCAAAATTGATTGCCTTTGCACTGCGACGCTGGTCATCGGTTACGTCTTCCATCGTGGCACCAAAGACCTCCGCTGCGGTCGCCCTGTGGATATCGCGACCGGCCTGGAAAGCACTGATCAGCCCCTGATCCTCTGACAGGTGTGCCATGATACGAAGCTCAATCTGGGAATAGTCTGCCGCCAGCACTTTGCTTCCCGGCGGCGCAACAAACGCTTTTCGAACTCGACGACCTTCGGTTGTTCTGATTGGAATATTCTGCAGATTCGGATCTGTACTGGAGAGGCGGCCTGTCGCCGCAACAGCCTGATGATAGGAGGTATGCGCTCGGCCCGTTTCCGCGAGAATCTGCTTGGGCAACTGATCAGTATAAGTTGACTTCAGCTTCGACAAGCCCCGGTAATCCATGATCACGCGGGGCAGGGGATAATCCAGTGCAAGTTCCTGCAGAACCGGTTCTGCCGTCGAAGGCTGACCTTTTGGCGTTTTTTTGATTACCGGCAGGCCGAGCTTCTCGAAAAATATTTCCTGCAGCTGCTTTGGCGACCCGAGATTGAACTCCTCACCTGCCAGGCCAAAGGCTTCCTGCTGGAGATCCGCGAGGCGCTTTTCAAGTTCTGTGCTCTGGCGATCCAGCTGCTCTTCATCGAGCAACACACCGGTACGCTCGACATGCGAGAGGATTTTGACGAGTGGCATCTCGATGTCTGCAAATACAGATATCAGGCTTGAGTCCTGACTCAGCTTGGCGTACAGCGTCTCGTGCAAGCGAAAAGTGATATCAGCATCTTCCGCCGCATAGGGACCCGCCTTGTCCAGTTCAATCTGGTTGAACGTCAGTTGCTTGGCTCCTTTACCGGCGATGTCTTCAAAGTGCACAGTCGTCTCACCCAGATATTTCAAGGCAAGGTCATCCATATTATGTCGAGAGGCTACGGAATTGAGCACATAAGATTCGAGCATCGTGTCAAAGATCCTGGCTCGCACTGGGACGTCATATCTTGCGAGCACGCTGATATCGTATTTCAGGTTCTGGCCGATAACGGTTCGTGCAGGATCTTCAAGCAGGGGTTTTAGTTTATTGAGTACCAGTTGCAGGCCGAGCTGCTTAGGAGCTCCTTCATAGTCGTGGGCAATGGGCACGTACGCAGCAACACCCGCCTCACAACAAAACGAAACACCCACGATTTCTGCCAGCATATAGTCCAGGCTCGTGGTTTCGGTATCAAACGCGAAGGCGTCGGCACTCGCTAACTTATTGACCCACGCGTCCAGATCTGTTTCTGTCAGGATAATATCGTAATCAATCTCAACCTTACTGGTTTCCGCGGGGTCATCATCACCGGCACCCAATTCCACAACCCAGGACTTGAATTCGAGGTCGGTGAAAATCTCCACCAAACGTTCTGATGCAACATCGGAAATTCTTAACTCATCAACACTCTGTGTGAGCTCAACATCGGTTTTTATCGTCGCCAGCTCATAGGACATAGGCAGAAATTCAATCGACTCTCGAAGGTATTCGCCTACTTTGCCTCCAATGTCACCTGCCTGGTCGATCACCCCTTGCAGACTCTCGTATTGGCTCAGCCACTTGACTGCTGTTTTCGGCCCACACTTCGGAACACCCGGAATATTGTCTGCTGTATCGCCGACCAACGCTAGATAATCAATAATCTGATCACTCCTGACCCCAAACTTCTCCAACACACCAGCCTCATCCATAAACGTGTTGCTCATCGTGTTGATCAAGGTCACGTGAGGCGACACCAGCTGGGCCATATCCTTGTCACCCGTGGAAATCAGTACATCCATCTGTTTTTCTGTCGCCTGCTTCGCGAGCGTACCGATGACATCGTCAGCCTCAACGCCCTCCACAATCAGCAGTGGCAATCCCATCAATCCAATAATCTCGTGAATCGGCGCAATCTGAGACCTCAATTCATCGGGCATCGGCGGTCTGTGAGCCTTGTAGTCCGGAAAAATCTCATTCCGAAAAGTCTTCCCTTTGGCATCAAAGACAACTGCGATCTGGCTATCGGGATAGTCGCTCATTAGCTTCTTGACCATACTGATAACGCCTTTTACAGCGCCAGTCGGCTGACCCTTGGACGAGACCAATTGTGGAAGTGCATGGTAGGCGCGAAACAGGTAGGATGACCCGTCAATCAGCACCAGTTGATAATCCTTAGCCATTCAAGACACCCGTGCAAAACAGCCCCAACCATACTTTGAACCCGGTTTCTTTTCCATGGCAACTGCTACCGTTGCTGGTCTGCCTTGCGCAAACGCTGAACGCTTCAGAATTCCAGTCACCCGATGTCTATGATGAGGATCAGATTAGTATCATAGAGGGCGAGAATCGGACGATCTTTGAGTATCGTCAAAACGGTGTGCTGACCATGATCAAAATTGTTCCCGACAAGGGACCTGCCTACTATATGGTACCCGCAGACGGCTCCCCACATTACGAAGGACTGGACCACAAACGCAAACTCTACCCCCAGTGGGTAATCGTTGAGTGGTAAACCATGGCCGCCTTTACCTCCTTTTCTGACCACGCCCTGGAACGTTACCTGAAGATGTTCGGCCGAGGCAGCCTCAAAGGCTACTCGCCAATTTCAAGTGGCATAGACAACTCGAATTACTGGGTTCAGCTCGACGATGATCACGAGGTTACAGAGTTTGTGCTGACCATCATGGAGAATCACTCATTCGACGAAGCACCTTTTTTCGGCAAACTTCTAACCCACCTTCACCACTACGGACTCCCCGTCCCTGCACCGCAAACAACCCTGGACGGTATGATGTCCACTATCTTTTGTGGCAAACCTACTTTCCTGGTCAAGCGATTACCCGGTACACATTTTGCGAACGCGACTCAAGTCCAGTGTCGACGTATAGGCGAGTTTCTTGCGGCCCAGCACAACGCGTTGAGCGAACTTAAGACCCACAAACCCAACCACTATTCAGCATCCTGGATGTCAGCCACAGTCGCCGCCCAGGGTGAACGAATCTCCAGCGAAGACCGGTTATTGCTGGAAAAATGTATCGAATTATATGAGCAGGTAAACCAGGTAGGCTTACCTGCAGGGCTTATTCACGGCGACCTTTTCAGGGACAACGCCCTGTTTGAAGAAGACGAGCTGACCGGGGTCATCGACTATTATCGCTCCTGCGAAGATCTTCTCGCTATGGATATTGCCATCGCACTTAACGACTGGTGCAGGGACCACAATGAGGAACCCGATTCAGACAAGAAGGTCGCTCTCCTTGAAGGTTATAATACCTACCGCCCGCTAAGCGACGCAGAATCAGAAGCTATGGTTAATCTTCAAACTATCGCGGCAGCACGATTCGCGCTAACCCGCTTAGAGATTGGTGAACCAGCTCTCAAGGATCCCTTCGAAATGATCCATCTGGCAAGAACCTTGTTGGACCTCAGGCACTGAAGTAAAAAAGGCCAAACAGCTCCGCGGTATCGACCCAGACATGGGCGTTGCGGAATCCGGCTGACGCTGCCATGAGTTTTATCTGGTCGACCGTATACTTGTAAGAATTTTCAGTATGTATCCGTTCTCCAGCCCGGATACTGATCGATTGACCTCCAACATCCACAACCTGATCAACTTCGCTGACAAGATACATTTGTATACAACCCTGGTCAGCATCGAAGAAAGCCTGATGCTCAAACCTGCTTAGCACAAAGTTCGTCCCATAGACCTCATTGAGATGCCGCAGGACATTCAGATTGAATAGGCGGGTAACGCCAGCCGCGTCGTTATAAGCTGAATTCAGAATATCAACATCCTTGACCAGATCCACACCCAGCAATAACGCACCGTCATCGCCCACCAGCTCTCGCACCTGCGCCAGGAAACTGCTCGCCTGAGCTGGTTCGAAATTACCGATGCTCGATCCCGGGAAGAACCCGACCCGACGCTTGTCACTGTGGAAAGGTAAGTCAAGTCGAGAGGTGAAGTCGACACAGGAAGCATGCACCTCGAGCCAGGGATATTCCTCTGCCAACATTCTAGATGCTTGCATCAGGTAATCCTTCGAAATGTCCAGCGGTGCATAAATCGCCGGCCGAAGATTCTCAAGCAGGATCCTGATTTTGGTGGAAGATCCGCTGCCATATTCAATCAGTACGATCTCATCGCCGATTAATCCGCTGATCTGTTCAGCGTGGATCCGCAAGAGCTGCGTTTCCGTGACAGTGAGGTAGTATTCCGGTTGTTGGGTTATTTCCGTGAAAAGTTCCGAGCCATATTCATCATAGAAGAACTTCGGCGAAATATATTTCGCCGGAGATAGAAGCCCTTCGAGTACCTCCCGGCTATAGTCGACCATCGGCGGCGCGTGATCATAAAAGAAAATCTGGTTATCCGACTTCACGCTAGATCTTTCGCCAGCCTCAAACCGGTAAACTGCCATCGATCCGGTGGGTAAAAGAAGTTCCGGTAAGTGGGCCGGATATGCGTCAATGGTGTGGCACAGGAACCACCTCTCAGCACCAGCTGGTTTGCCATGAATTTACCATTGTATTCGCCAAGCGCCCCCGCAAAGGGTTTGAAGCCAGGGTAAGGCCCGTAGCTCGAGCTCGTCCACTCCCAGACATCACCAAACATGCCGACCATTCCTTGACCTGACTGAATCTGAGGATGGTAGTTCTCCGATTCGACGAAATTGCCATCAACAGTGGTCATTGACGATGCAGTTTCCCACTCAGCTTCAGAGGGCAATCTCGCCCCTGACCATCTCGCAAAAGCATCTGCTTCGTAAGCACTGATGTGACAGACAGGCGCCTCCAAAACAAGATCTCGTTCACCTTTCAGCGTATATTCCAACCACCGCCCCTCATCCTCGCGCCAATATAGCGGTGCCTGCCAGCGTTGAGGCAAATTATCGAGATGAGCCCAGGCATCGGCGAGCCACAAATCATGACGGGCGTAGCCACCGTCATCAATGAATGCCAGGAAATCTCCATTGGTCACGACTTTCGTTGCAAGCGCATAGGGCCTCAAGAAAACGTTGTGTCTGGGCGTTTCGTTGTCAAAAACAAATCCATCACCCTGGGACCCTATTTCGACCAGGCCACCGGTGAATTCCTGCCAGCCAGCGGCTGTTGCTACCCTTTCCTGCGATCCCTGATCTGCCAGATAGGCAGGTTTCAGCGGGTTGTTCCCCAGATTATATTTAAGGTCGGTTATCAGCAGTTCCTGGTGTTGCTGCTCATGATGCAAGCCTAATTCCACCCGAAAGCGAATATCTGCAGACAATTCGGTTGCCAGGAGATCAAACATTGCGCTATCCACCGCAGCTCGATAGGCGAAGACTTCCTCAAGCGTCGGTCGTGAAAGATGGCCACGGTTATGTCGCGGATAAGGACGCCCGATTCCCTGATAGTAGGAGTTAAAAAGCTTCTCAAAGCCGGATTGAAAGGGCCGATAGCCCTTAACCTGATCAAGAAGAATAAAGGTTTCAAAAAACCACGTAATGTGAGCAAGGTGCCACTTAGGTGGACTTGCATCAGCCATTGGCTGAACCTGATAGTCATCAGTTGCCAGCGGCGCGCAAATTTCGAGAGAGCGCTCACGAACAGCACGGTAGCGTTCTAACAGGAGGGTGGACCCTTGCTTCTGGATGGCGCTCACGAAACAGAACTACGTTAGGTTTAGTGCATTTTATGCCAAGTAAAACCAAATCTATACTGTGACGGTCCAGGCAATCCGCCAGCAGCTGTCGGTCAAGATCAGAGGGTCTGCAGAATTTTCTTTATATGGTCAGCCCGATGAGGTGCCTTGATGAACCCTGCGTAACGTCCCTCCGGATCAACCAGCACGATACTGGCGGTGTGGTCCATGGTGTAGGTGCCAGGTTCCGGCCCGGGAATTTTTCCGAAAGCCACATTCATCTGTTCTGCCAGACTTACCGTTTGCTCAAAGCTGCCGGTAAATCCACGAAAAGAAGCGTTAAACGCCGGTACATAGCGGTTCAATTTATCCGGCGTATCCCGTTCATGGTCTACCGTAATCATAACCACCTGAGGTGGTTGATCCAGGTCACGCACGGCTTCATTCAAGACACTTAGCGTTGTCGGGCAAATGTCCGGACACGTCGTAAAACCAAAAAAGACCAAGGTCCATTGACCTTTAAAGACTGAGAGATCAACGTCCTGTCCCAGCTGATCGACCATAGAAAATTGATCGATGTCACGTGGATGATCGAATCGATACAGTCCCAACTGTTGCATTTCTTCCGCTGTCATGGGCCGCGGTATCATGACACTGGCGACCAGCAATCCAAGAATGACCGAGATGAACGCTGCAATACCGAGCAGGGTATTCCTTATTCCTGTGTCCATAAGACGCTTAGACTAACTGACGGGGAAAATATAATGGTCCGCGAGCAACGCCAGAAACAGAGCCATCAGGTAGAAGATGGAATATCGAAAAGTTTCTATGGGCGCTCTTACATTCTGGCTGAAGATCATCATTAACGACCAATAAAGGAAACCAGCACCCAGCGCCAACGCCGATACAAGGTACAGAACATTACTCATGCCGATCACAAATGGCAGCACGGACGTGACAATTAACACAATCGTGTAAAGCAGTATGTGCAGCTTGGTGTATTCCTCTCCGTGAGTAACCGGCAACCTAGGAATATCAACCTGCCGATACTCTTCCATTCGGTCGATAGCAAGCGCCCAGAAATGTGGTGGAGTCCAGGCAAAAATAATCAAGACCAGAAGTAATCCACCACCGTCAATGCTACCTGTCACGGCTGTCCAACCGAAAAGTGGGGGTGCCGCGCCGAACAAGCCACCAATCACGATATTCTGCGGGGTCGCTCGCTTAAGATAAATGGAGTAAATCACCCCATAACCAAACCACGAAGCAAGATTGAGCCAGGCGGTGAGGGGATTGATCAACAGGGCAAGGATAGCGATACCCAGGACTCCTGTTACACCCACAAAAACGGCGCCCTGCAGATTGGAGACCCTCCCCTGTGCAAGAGGCCGGTTCTGGGTCCGGGCCATCTTCGCATCTATACTCGCATCCACCATGTGATTCATGGCAGCTGCAGACCCTGCGACGAGGGCTACGCCAAGATTGCCAAAGACCAGGACATTCCAGGCTACCATCCCCGTCGTGGCTAGGAACATGCCGACCATCGTGCAGAGCAGCATAAGGAGCACGACTCTGGGCTTGCACATTTCCAGAAAGTCACGCCATGTGGGTGCCGAGGCGATGGTTGATGAGATTTCAGTCATAGAATCGTGTTCCGGGACGGGGCGCCATACTACCTAAACCAGACTTTGTTAGAAAGCCTTTAGCGGGTTGCGTCTAAGCCTGGAACCTGTCTGATTCATCAGCCCAATTAATTCCAGTTCCCGATGAGCAGACCATTGCCGCTGCTGCTTAACCTGACTTAGCCAATATTGGAAATCTTCAGCAGATGCTTGAGATCTTTCAACATCGGTTTTCCCGCAGTTTCGAGTGTGTAGAACATCATAATATTACCGTTAGGATCCACGAGGAATGCCGTCGGCGATGTCGCGCTGATCTCGTTGAGCAATGCCAGATCCGCTGCTACAACCGCCACATCAGCATGTTCCGCTGACAGGTAGCTTTGAAAAGCGCTGTCAATACCGGAAGGGGCAATTAACACTCTCTCCAAACGGCCTGAGTCCTTTCCCAGCCCGGCAATCACCTGACGAGAAAGATACAGCATTTGCTGGCAGTCGGTGTCGCAGCTTTTGCCAACAGGCTGCAACAGCAGCCACCCTTCGTAATCAAGCAGAACAGGATTGACTCTCTCTACCTCGATCGACGGAACGATCAATTCACCTTTATTAGTCGTACCACGGGGCTGCAGTTCAGGAAAAATTTCGAACAACATAATAGAAAGGAAAATCGGTACAGCTGCTATAACAATCAGTGCCAGTAACTTAGTACGGCTCAACCTGCGTTGCTTCGCCTCCAGTTCGCTCATTGGCTCATTCATTCGGATGCCTTGTTTCATTAGCTGCTTTAGGGAAACTGAAAAACAACCAGGCAGCGAACACTGCCATGGCCATCATAAACCATTGAATCGCGTAACCCCTGTGTTTCTCTGGCGGCATTACCACCCTCGGCCAGAAGCGGGGCAGGGCTCCCTGCTGTCCTTCACCCAGTCGCACAACAAAAGGGTATATATCTTCACCAATCCAGGCTGACAGCGACGCGATATCAATTCGCTGCACAATTACCGGCACAGTCTCAAAAACAGGTCCAGCAGCCTCAAGATTCAGAGGCGCACCGCCTCCGGGGTAAACCTTGCCTAGGATCTCGGTAGAGGAGGTAATCACCCTTGGTATATCAATCAGGGTGTCTCTTGTCCTACCCATAGCGACAAACCCACGGTTCACCAAAAAACGTTGACCGGAATCATCGAGGAACAGATGCAGGACTTCAAAGCCTACCCGCCCGTCAAGGACAACGTTATCGAGCAACAGGACAGGCTCGGGCAAGTAGCGGCCTGACAGCCTGACTGGGAGGTCCCCCGGTTCGCTGAGATCCTTGAGTTGTCGGGCAGTGAGGGGAGGGGCAGATTCTTGAGCTCTGCTCGCCGCCAACACCTCGCGTTTTTCATCCTCACGCGCCAACTGCCAGAAACCAAGCTGGATAAAGGTCACCAGGCAAACCAATGAGAACAAGGTTACCCGGAGATTCAAATGAAATCTGCGATTAATCATCAATAAAAACGCGAACTACTCTGCCATTCGCAACGTATACTGTACGAACACCGAAACAAACAGTATCAACTATGTGGTTAAAGATTCTTATTGTTATCTTGTTTATCGCGAATATTGTCGCC
>CAXPUI010000005.1:0-4945 GCA_964220205.1 Candidatus Allofontibacter communis
CACCAGTATGCTGGTGACAGCACAATCCCCAGACCAAGAATGACCCCGGGCCACGGTAATGTTTCATGATCAGCCGGTAGATAAGCCTGCAAATGGTTGGGGTTTTCTTCTGTCAGGGTCTGTGCGAATCCTTCGATTCCACCCGCACCTGATATCCCGAGGCCCACAATGACCAGGCCACCGAGAAACATGATTACCACCTGTAACGAGTCAGTAAACGCCACTGCTGCGAGCCCACCTACAACCGAATAAGCACCCACGATCGTACCCGTGACCAGGATGCCAACCCAGGTCGGCCAACCCAGGTAAGTCTGCAGCGTTATGGCAATGGCCCATAACGCTACGGCAATCGCAAACACCGAGACCACACTCGTAATCATCGCTGCCGTCACCCTTACTGCCTGGTTATATCGCATCCCCAGGTACTCCGGTATCGAGTAAACGCCTGCTTTCCAGTAAAGCGGAATGAACACCAGCGCGGCGATGATCATCGCGGGGATAGCGCCTATCCATTCGAAATTAGCTTGCGCAATACCAACCCGATAGGCATTGCCGGAAGCACCTATGTAACTGTCAGCCCCTATATTGGTCCCGATAATCGACAAGCCAACCACCCAGAACGCAAGACTTCTACCGGCCAGGAAAAAGTCCTTATCCGTTTTAACCCGCTTGCTGAGCCTGATGCCGACATAAATGATGATCGCGAGGTAACCAACTACGATGACGAGATCTAACGGATGCAAAGGGTCTCCTTGTCTTATCTACCCTGGATATCCACCTCCCAGGAGTCAGGAGGTACGACTCCAGAAAGCTATTATCACACCTTAGGAGGAAACACCGTGAATAACCAGCAGGAAAAAACATGCTTTGCGACCCGTTGGCCACTTCGTGACCGTTGACGCCCGTAGCGACATCCCGTCGCAACTGCTACATTTGCCCTCATGATCTCGATACTGAAGCAGGGGTTGCAGAAAAACGAATGAACACCCTTAGGAATAGTACCAAAGATAATTCTTCGAACCTTGAGCAAGCGCGCTTGTGGCTGGTTGACTTTTACCTGAAAGTGCTGGCCCTTATTGGTTTGCCCCTCGGCGCTCTGACCGCTTATCGGGTTGTGTACACCGGGGATGTCGAACCGATAATGATTATACTGGCGCTAGCGCTCCTGCTGATGCCGGTTCTCTATCTCTTCAGGGGTAAAGTTTCGCGGGCTGTTAAGCAGGCGTCGATTACTTTCCTGTTCCTGTTGGCAACGATAGTCGTGACTCTCAACGGCGGTTTACTCAGCCATCTGACTATCCTCGGCCCACTTTTCGCTCTGTGTCTCATGGTTTTCTACGGCGTCCCAGGCTTACAGACTGCTTGCGCAGTACTCGGTGCTATTGTCGGCCTGGTGACCATCAACGCATTGTCGTTCGGGCATCCGCCGGCCCAGAACCTGGAGACAGCCGATTCGATCATTTATCGCGGCCTGACGGTCGCAGTACTGATCTATATGTTCATTTTTTCGATTTACGGATTCACCAAGGCACTCACCCGACAGTCAGAAAAGATCGACAGGCAGGCACGAGA
This sequence comes from Candidatus Allofontibacter communis, assembly GCA_964220205.1. GTDB lineage: Bacteria > Pseudomonadota > Gammaproteobacteria > Pseudomonadales > Azotimanducaceae > UBA9659. Next base: position 1,573 of record CAXPUI010000005.1, read on the forward strand.
GATCTCGGCACGACGTCGCGAAACAGACTGGGCCAAGCGAGACCTGGAAATACTTGAGGATACTGTCGCGAGTCTGCTACTGACATTTCGATTTGATGGACAGGTGATCTTTCAAAACACGTATGCAGAAAAGCTCCTGAACCCCGGCCACGCTTCGTACTCCTTTTTCGAGCTACTGGACGATGAAATCAGCAGAGATTCCTTTACACAAGCCCTGAGAGCAGCCTCAGAAAACGCTGAAGACTCTTCATTTGAGTGCCGCGTGACCAATAGCCAGGGTAAGGTATTGATTCTCAGTATGGCCTGTCGAACCCGTACTGATACAGAGGGCAAACCCGTCGATATGGTGTGTTGTGCCAGCGATCTCACTGAAATCATTGAGCAACGCGATCAACTAAGTGATGCCCGGCATTTTGAATCCCTGGGACTTGCGTGTGCTCGAATCGCCCATGACTTCAACAACCTGTTGACAGTCATCTCTGGAAATCTTGAGTTCCTGAAAACAACCGAGCTGGATAATGAACAGAAATCGATGGTTGATGACGCAACTGACGCAGCAGAGGACAGCAGGAAACTGACTCAACAGATAGGCCAATACTCATCGAAGCAGGCAGTTAACGCGCAGTTCGTGGACACTGAAAAATTCATGGAGAAAAACCTCAGCATGATCAAACAGATCTCTCCCGAGAAGGTTCAGGTTGTCGGCCAATGGGAACTGAGCTCCAGCCACTGCAAACTGGACGATGCTATGCTCTCCAGTGCCCTGCTGAATTTAGCCACCAACGCCTGCGATGCCGTCTCTGAAGGCGGACTGATCAAGATCAAAGCGGATCTGCGACGTCACGACAATCGCCCTGAAGCAGAACTGATCATCAACGTAAACGACGACGGGTGCGGTATCGCACCACAAAACCTGGACAAGGTGCAGGAGCCGTTCTTCAGCACCAAGTCTTTTAATTCAGGTATCGGCCTTGGGCTCAGCAGCGTTACGAGGCAGGTTGATCAGATGGGGGGGACACTGACGATTTCGTCCGACGAAGGGCAGGGAACCGACGTAACCATTCAACTCCCGACTATCCTCGACGAGGAATCGACATCCAATGCCGAGACTATCTGACTTGCCAACATCGGATTGATCATCCTATTGCACTAATCTTTGGCACTAATCTTTGGCATTAGTCTCAGGCATTAATTTTTGGCATTAATCTCTTTCAAGAACAACAGGGAAAAAATCACGACTGCGGTTCTATCGCTATCACTCAACGACGGAAAAACAGCCCTGTTTCACGATCGATCAGGTATGACCAAATGACAGCATGGCATCTGCCACCTTGATGAACCCCGCAATATTGGCACCTGCCAGGTAATCGACACTATCGCCCTGTTGCCCGAATTCCACGCAGCTATCGTGAATTCCTCGCATGATGTCCTGCAACCGCTGATCCAGTTCCGCCTCGTCCCAGGAGATACGCGAACTATTCTGGCTCATCTCGAGCCCGGATACTGCAACACCGCCGGCATTAGCCGCCTTGCTGGGCGCGTAGAGGATACCCGCTTTCTGAAATACATCGATCCCAGCTAGTTCTGTCGGCATGTTGGCGCCCTCTGCCACACCCATGCAACCATTTCCCACCAGCAACGCGGCTTCATCGGCGTTGATTTCATTCTGCGTGGCACACGGCAGGGCTATATCGCAGGGCACACCCCAGGGACGGCCCTCGTGGAAAGATGCTGACGCAAATTCATCGGCATATTCACTGATTCGCCCTCGCCGCACGTTTTTCAGTTCAAGCACATACTGCAGCTTCGCCTCATCAATCCCATCGGGATCATGAATAAACCCGGAAGAGTCAGACAGCGTGACCACCTTACCGCCCAGGTCATTGACTTTCTCAACGGCATAACTCGCCACGTTACCCGATCCGGACACAACCACGGTTTTGCCGGCAAGGCCATCACCACGATGCTCAAGCATATTCTGCATGAAATAGACGGTTCCAAAACCTGTAGCTTCCGTTCTGATCTTGCTGCCACCAAAGGCCATACCTTTACCGGTCAGAACACCCACAAAGCGATTCTGGATGCGCTTGTATTGCCCAAACAGGAAACCAATCTCTCTGGCACCCACGCCGATATCACCTGCCGGTATGTCGGTGTCTTCACCGATATGACGGTAAAGTTCTGTCATAAAGGATTGACAGAATCGCATAACCTCATTGTTGGATTTACCCTTCGGATTAAAGTCAGACCCACCCTTGCCACCACCCATAGGCAGTCCGGTCAGGCTGTTCTTGAAAGTCTGCTCGAATCCCAGGAATTTCAGCACGCTGAGATTGACCGAGGGGTGAAACCGCAAACCACCCTTATAGGGGCCAATGGAGCTGTTGAACTGCACCCGGTAACCACGCTGGTTACGAATGTTTCCGGCGTCGTCCGTCCAGGGCACTCGAAACATGATCACCCGATCAGGCTCTGCCATGCGCTCAAGAATCTGCATCTCGTGATAAATGGGCTTATCCGCGATATAGGGGAAAATACTTTCTGCAACCTCAGATACCGCCTGCAGAAACTCAGGTTCATGCGGATTGCGTTTTTCAACCCCACTCAGAAAGCGCTGGAGATACTTGTCTGTCTCACCAGTGATATTTTTGCTCATGGATGCTCCAGGTAACGGCCGATACTAGGACTTTACCTGTGAACATCACTGCTTCCAAGCAAGTTTTCAGCATGCATTTTCTCCCATCAGGCCCCTTCTGCCTTCTCGCTACACGTTGCAGATCCAACAAGGCTGGCAGATTGCGCAAGAGAGTTTACGCAGATACTTGACCTGAAATCTGACCGGTACGTTCCGGGTCGTGCAGAATACTCGAGGCAGCTACGATGCTGAGCAAGGACGACATATTGGACAGGCGTGTGGCAGGCTAGTAGACGTAGTTAAGAGAGAGCCTGGTAAGAAACAACCAGTGTAGGAACTGGACGATTGGGTCAGGTAACCCGGGGCACAGCGTGCCCCGGTTGCCTGATTGCTGGTAAAACAAGCGGCTAGAAAGATGCCGACAAGGTCACCCCATAGGTAGAGGGTTCATTCCACCAACCACGAGAAGTCAACCCACCAATCGTTGCCCAGCGTTGCTCCCGTTCATCGGTAATGTTTCTACCCCAGACAGAAATGCTGTAGTTTTCAATTGAATAGGAGATATTCGCATTAACAGTGTAGATGCTGTCCAGGTGACCCAGGGGATCATTGGAAGAATTGGTTTCCATGTCATCCCTGAAGCGATAGGACACTCGACCTTTGAGATCGCCATTGCCGATCTGCATGGTGTAGGACGTCGTCAAGCCAAAAGTGTTTTCCGGCGTATTACGGGGTACC
>CAXPUI010000006.1:0-8335 GCA_964220205.1 Candidatus Allofontibacter communis
GCAGGCCCGCCTATATCGATGTTTTCAATTGCATTGTCGAGATCGCGAGGACGCTCAGCTACCGCCTGTTCAAACGGGTACAGGTTAACTACCAGCAGATCAATTTCCCGAATTTCGTGGGCTGCCATCACCTCATCGTCGATGCCACGCCTTCCGAGCAGGCCACCATGTATTTTGGGGTGTAAGGTCTTGACCCGGCCATCCATCATTTCAGGTGATCCCGTATACGCAGAGACCTCTAGAACCGGCAATCCCGAATCGGCGATCATGCGACAAGTTCCACCCGTTGAAACCAGGCTTACCCCATTAGCGTGCAGCGCTTCTGCCAGAGCAATCAGGCCTGTCTTATCCGACACTGAAAGCAGAGCGGTTTTTACTCGCACGTCAGTCATGCTAACTCCTGTAAACTAAAGTAATCGATACTTGCGAAGCTTTTTGCGCAGCGTACCCCGGCTCAAGCCAAGCATTGCTGCAGTCTTGCTCTGGTTGTTACCCGTGTGTCGAAGAACACTCGTCAGCATGGGTGCCTCGACTTCTCTTAACACCAGCTCATAAAGATCGGTAATCTCTTCATCCCCCATATCCGCGATATAGGCTTCTAGCGCCATGCTTACGGCTTTACTGAAATGCTTCTCATCGCTTGCCAATTATCGGTCCCTCAAGCAGCTGTCTGTTCATCGAGGATGAGGTGAAGAACGCTGAACTGATCCTCCGCGTTCTGACATCGGTTGAATTCTTGTTTCACTTCCCTGAGACCCAACCAGTCAAGCGTCCAGCCCATGTGTTTCCTGGCAATTCTTGTACCCTGATACTCGCCATAGAGTTGATGAAGCGCTTTCAGGTGTCGGCTTAAAACAGACACTATCTCAGACAGTTCAGGATCCGGCGGGTATGTCCCATCAAGCAGGTATCGGTCGATTTGCGCAGGTAGCCAGGGCCTGCCTTGTGCTGCCCGGCCAACCATGACAGCGTCGGCCCCCGTAATCGCCAGTACCTTTTTCGCCTGCTCCGGGCTCGTGATATCACCATTGGCGACAACTGGAATCGATACTGCAGCTTTGACTTCCCCGATCGCCCCATAGTTCACTTCTCCCTGGAACCGACAGGCTCTGGTGCGCCCATGAACCGAAAGCAAACTGATTCCCGCACGTTCTGCCAACACGGCTATGGTTGTTGCATTAATCTCGTCGACCGACCAGCCGAGGCGAATCTTCAGCGTGACAGGGACATCCACGGCATTAACCACCGCCTCCAGAATGCTCCCCACCAGGCGTTCGTCCCTGAGAAGCGCTGAACCCGCTGCTTTGTTACAAACCTTTTTCGCCGGACAACCCATGTTGATATCGATGATGTCCGCGCCGAGCCGCACGTTTTCCCGCGCTGCTTCTGCGAGCAAGCCAGGTTCCGTACCCGCCAGTTGTACCCAGCTCAAACCTCTTTCTTCCACGTGTGCAAGACGGGTCCGCGACTTCGGGGTATGCCAAAGACGTTGATCGCTGGTCACCATCTCTGACACCAGCCAATAGCTGCCGAATTCCCGGCATCGATCTCGAAAAGCACGATCTGTCACACCGGCCATCGGTGCAACAATAACGCGACTCTCGTGGCAGTAGGGTCCGAGTTTCAACATAAAGTGGGTGGTTATTAGGAACCGGCTGATGATACCACGCTCATACGGTATCCCAGAGCACGTTCACCCGGATCTACAATCTCAATGGTCAACCTGACTTCCGTCGTACCTGGTATGAATGTCAGGCCTCGCATTTCACCCCCCAGGTATTCGCTGACCTCGAAAATCCGATCCGCAATAAAGTTGTCGTTGATATCGCTGAACTGCAGGTGGAGCTTCGGAAACCGCTGTCGGTATTCGCCCGTATTCCTCAACAGGGCATCCACGATCAGGGCTTCTGTTTCCGTCGGGTGCGATCTGACCATCAGTTCCCGGATCTGCAACAACTCGGGGTCATCGAATTCGGGTAGTTCACAAGGCAGGTAATGGCACGCCGACTCGTAATAGGGCCGATATCTGGCTTCCTGGGCAAGAGAGTCGATGCGCAGAAAAGCAAATTGCAGACAGAGCAAACAGGACAATCCCAGAATTCCCGGTAACCAGTTCAGCGAGCGTGCACTGAACACCCGTCGATTGTCCGCAAGATAAATCGCTGGTTCATCAGCAATCCTCAGATCAATTGACCCTATCCCACTGATCTTCTCCCCTTCTTGCAACAACCCTGCTTGGGGGATTACCGGATTCTCTCGATAACGTTCCGATCCAGGCTGAAAAGATTCGACCTTAACCGCCATCGGCTGCGAATCGGTTTGCAAGTCATCTCGAGATTCAGTCCCGCCTTCAGTCGCGGGCGACCAGAACTGCAGCCCGCCATCTGCAGTGGAGGGTGGGCCAGGTTCGGTAATCTGCACCAGGTTTGCTGGTTTGCGTCGCCCTAGACCATCGGCTTCAACAGGCACATCTGTCGGTTCCGGCGTCAGCCCGACCCGCTTGTCACTATCAAACACCTGGCGCATGTAGGAATCAAAGTCCTGCCAGTAGTCAGACCGGATTGCCATAAGCTCGGTGACATCGAGCATGGGTGAAGCGAGGTAGTCTTCAGCGTGAAAAAGATGCAGGCACGCGCCACAACGCACCGAACCTCCAGCGGACAGGAGTTGCTGCTCCGTGACTCGAAACGAAGTCCCGCACGCCGGACATCTTGTAATCGCTTCAGACATGAATCAGCGCCGCCAGACCAGTCTGATCCATCCATCGAGTTGAGCCTCATCGATCAGGTCAACCTGGGTTTCATAAACAGCGGTCAGCCACTCTTTCTGGCTGGACATGATGCCCGACAGCACCAGCAAACCGCCATCAGCCGTCGCATCAATTAACATCGGGGCCAGTTCCTCCAGGGGTCCGGCCAGAATGTTGGCGAACACTAGATCGGCTGTCTTCAGTGCTTTACCCGGCATCGACACATCCAGGCTGACGCCATTACGACGCGCGTTTTCCAGCGCAGCATTCAGGGCCTGCTGGTCAATATCAACAGCCTGTACGGTCTCTGCACCTTTCAAGGCAGCACCAATGCCCAGCACCCCCGAGCCACAACCATAGTCCAGCACATGCCAGCCTCCTACCTCCAGGCCATCCAGATACTCCAGGCACAAGCGGGTAGTGGCATGTGTCCCCGTACCAAACGCCAGCCCCGGGTCCATCTTGATAACGATGCCTTCTGGGGGCTCGAACCCGCTCGGGCAGACCCAGAGCTGATGACCAAACTGCATGGGTTTAAATCGCTCCAGCCACTCACGCTCCCAAACTCGATTCTCCAGCTTGTGTAGCAGGACCCCCGAGAAACCTTCGGCTTCAAGCCCACTGACTATTTCTTCGGGACGGACCCCTGCCTCAAACAACCCGGTAACAACCACGTCCTCCCACACCGGTTGAGTACCGGGCGGAGGTTCGTAAATCGGGTTGTCGGCGGCATCTTCAACCGTCACTGAAACTGCCCCCTGCTGCCAAAGCCAATCCTCAAGTGGATCCAGCTGTTCTTTGCCTGTTAACGCGGTGATATTGAACCAGTGCGTCTCAGCTGCCATCGAGCAATCCTGTGTGGTATCGACCGGCTCTGAAAGCTTGATTCACCAGTATTTTCTGATGCAGGGGAACATTAGTACTGATACCCCGGATATCCAATTCAGCGAGAGCCCCTGACATACGGGCAATAGCATCCTGTCTGTCCGATCCCCAGGCGATAATCTTGGCGACAAGCGAATCATAGTGATGCGGAACGCTGTAACCTTCGTAAAGCTGGCTGTCTACCCTGATACCCGGACCACCAGGGAATCGCAACCTCGTTATGCGGCCAGGGGAAGGATTGAACGACTCATCTTCGGCATTGATTCGACATTCCAGCGCATGGCCCTTTCCCTGAATATCTGCCTGAGCCATCAACACCGGCTGTCCAGCAGCCAATTGAAGCTGCATCTTGACCAGGTCAACACCAAACACCGCTTCTGTTACGGGGTGCTCAACCTGAATTCTCGTATTCATTTCTATAAAGAAGAATGCTTCATCCGCATAGAGAAACTCCAGGGTACCCGCGCTGGCGTATCGCATTTCACCCAGCGCCTGGCAACACGTTTGAGCAAGTTCTTCAATGATTGCCGGCGGAATACCTGGTGGTGGAGTCTCTTCCAGCAACTTTTGATGTCGGCGCTGGATCGAGCATTCCCGGGCGCCAAAACAGGTCACGCCGCCAGCACCATCACCGAAAACCTGGATTTCAATATGGCGCGCTTCAACCAGGTACTTTTCAAGATACATTTCCGCACTGCCGAACAGAACGTCCGCCTGCTGCGATAACGTTTGGAAGGCGGTCACCAGCTCAGGTTCGCTGCCTGCCAGCTGAATACCCATGCCACCACCACCATGAGCGGCCTTGAGCATTACCGGAAAACCAACCGCTTCGGCTATACGTCGTAACTCATGTTCATCTTCGATAGCTTTGTCACTACCCGGTAACATTGGCACCCCCGCACCAGCGAATGCTCGCCTCGCTTCAATCTTGTCTCCCATGAGCGCGATGTGCGCTGCATCCGGACCAACAAAAGTCAGCCCGGCTGCAGTTACCTCAGCTGCAAATGCAGCATCCTCTGAAAGAAAACCGTAACCCGGATGAATGGCATCACACCCGGTAACCTGAGCGGCAGAAATCAGCTGGTTGGCATCCAGGTAGGATTGTTGACCGACACAGATTCGGTCATCCACAAGATCAAGATGAAAGAGTTGTTTATCTGCCTTGGTGTAAGCGGCCACGGTTTCGAGACCAAGTTGCTTGCACGCACGATGAATACGCAAAGCAATTTCGCCGCGATTGGCAATCAGTACGCGTTTCATTACTAGGTCAGGGTAAAAAGAGGCTGGTCGAATTCAACAGCAGACTCGTTGGCAACCAGGATCGCTTCAACCGTCCCCGTTCGATCAGCCTTGATCTGATTCATCATCTTCATGGATTCGATAATGCAAAGGGTATCGCCTTCCTTGACACGGTCACCGACTTCCACGAATGCCGGCGAAGCCGGTGAGGGCGCCCGGTAAAAAGTACCGACCATCGGCGCCATGATCACATGACCCTCGATCGCCGGGCCGGTCTGAGGGACATCCACTGTACCTGGCAATGGACCTGGCTCGCTCACCCCTGCAACGGGCACAACAGTGGGCATCTGCACCGGTTGAGCACCTCCCCCGCGGCTGATACGGACGGACTCTTCACCTTCCTTGATCTCAATGTCGGTGATATCCGACTCTTCCATCATTTCTATGAGCTTTTTGACCTTCCTGATATCCATATGTCCTCTTCACACGTTGATTTAAGCTGATTTTAAAGATTTTTACCGAATTTAGGCGAATTTTAAAGAATTTATTTCTCAAACAACAACACCGAAACGCGGCTAAGCACCATAGACATGGTTAAACTAACAACCAAATCGCGCATTTCCGGAGATATCTACACATTTACCGAATTTATATGCTATTTTGCTGAAATTATTTCTTCCACCTGCGGGGGATAGCAATAACCTCGCTCCGCACAGCCTTGATAGTGAACGCTTACTTTCCGTCTTGCTCTTGGTATGCCTGTACTGACGTACCCATCAAGAACACGAACTCGGCCAAAAGTTTCATCGAGATACCACCTGCCCTCCGCCAGCTGCAGATCGATTTCTGTCCCGTCCATCAAGACAGCGATCTTGTCCCTGTAGAGAAAGTAACCGGGCTGAACCTGCCAGAAAAGCGTGATACCAGCGTCTTCTTCGAGATAGCCAAAGCGAAAAGCAGCATCGACGGGCAGTATCTCTGAGGTACCAAGTCCCGGGAATTGCGCAGAGGTATTCTGCGAGACAATCAGGATGATCAAGCAAACAAGGCAAAGAAAGGTTTGTTTCATGGATGTCTCATGTTTGAATTCATGCTCATCGTGTTGAGCCAATACCTTAACAACATTGTGACTCGTCATCTTACGCTCAGTTTCCTGATGCTGCTATTTTGTGGCTGCGAAGTGGTGCAGCAGCCTCCACCACAAATCGTGAAGCAACCTATAGAAGTGGTCGATAATCCTGTCGATAAGCTGCTGAACAGGGCGCAGCAGGCGTTTGAACAGAATCACCTGACGACTCCTGAAGAATCCAGCGCTTTCAGGTTTTACAATGACGTACTGAATATCGATCCGCAAAACGCCATTGCGCAGGCAGGCATCGCCAATATTGTCGAGCAGTACCTCACCTGGGCACTGGATAACGCCCAGTCCGACCATTATGACCGAGCAAGGCAATACGTCAGGCTGGCTCAGTCTGTTGATGCCTCTCACCCGAACATCCAGCCAAGTCTTCCATCACTCGACGAGCGAGAACGGGCAATTGTGACCAGCTTTGATCTCATTGCACAAGAAGTCCAGGCTCGCAGGGTCAGCAAACTGGTACTGCGCCACATCGCTCGCCAGATAGAACCAGGCAGAACCTTTGTCACCATCCGGGCGCAGGACGATGCTTCCGGACGCTGGCTATACCAGGAACTCAATAAGCGTGTTGATTCTCGCATTCAGGCCGAGTTCGAAATCGGCAACCAACCTCGCATTCTATTGTCGCACTAGCTTGAACGACGCTCGTTATATCGCGTCGGACTTGTACCCATGGCCAAGGCGTTTAAGATGAATGTCCCAGTTGCCAACTCCAACCAAGTGACAGGCCGTGAGCAAATTCGAGAACATGAAGGACCAGGTAAAAGAGCAGGTTAGTGATACGCTGGAAGTTTCAAGCACCTCAAGCAATATTCTCAGAGGTTCAGGAGCTGTCCTGGGAACCTTGCTCCTGTTCTTCGGTGCCGTCGGTTTTTACTGGGACTCGGAACCCGACCAGTTCAACGTCAATCAGATCACCCAGGAACGGGTAACGCGACTCTCCACCACCCTGGTCACCGGCAGCACCACTGCCGCGACGATGGCACAGATGACTGACGTCCTGCTTGGTAAACCCGGTGGTTATCTCCACAACGACATCATGCCACCCGGCGTCTTCATGGATAACCAGCCCAACTGGGAGTTTGGTGTACTGGTCCAGCTCAGGGATATGGCTCGAACCATGCGCAACAATCTGAGCCGATCACAATCTCAGTCCCAGGAAGACCCGGATCTGGTCAAGGCCGAGAATCAGTACTACTTTGATAATGATTCCTGGATGATCCCCGAAACCGAGGACGAGTACAGAAAAGGTGCAGAAGCCCTCGATCAGTACCTGCAGCGCCTCGGTGATCCAAGTGATCAGAGTGCCCAGTTCTATGCCAGGGCGGACAATCTGAGAACATGGCTCAGCGAAGTCGAGACCCGGCTGGGCAGTCTGTCACAGAGACTATCTGCAAGTGTCGGTAAACGTCAGTTGGATACATCATTGGCCGGGGATACCGCTGCAACGCAGTCTACGGTCGCTGCACAGGAACAGCAGTTAAAGACACCCTGGACTGAACTGGATGATGTGTTTTACGAGGCCAGGGGCACAACCTGGGCACTTCTGCATCTGCTGCGCGCCATAGAAATAGACTTTCGCGATGTCCTCCAGAAAAAGAACGCCCTGGTCAGTCTGCAGCAGATTATCCGGGAACTGGAACCGACACAGGATACCCTGTGGAGCCCGATGATTCTCAATGGCAGCGGATTAGGCATGCTGGCGAATCATTCGCTGGTCATGGGTTCACATGTTTCCCGCGCCAACGCCGCCATTATTGACCTTCGAAGACTCCTTGAAGACGGCTGATACAGGCAACAACACCCGCCTGTAACCATGATAAGCCCGAAAACCTTTTAGAACTCCGCCAATAATTGTAGTATTAGCGCCGCCCGACGCAACGGTAACCGCGTTTTAAAGGGTACATAAAGAACAACATCGCTCCAAATCGGAATTATTTATGGAAACTCTCAATAGTTTGCCACCTGTCATGGGTGTGCTTGGGCTAGTCATAGCGGTCGTCGTCTACGTGCTGATGAGCCGCTATAGCGACGGTGACGAAAAGATCCGCAAGATCGCCGACGCGATTCATGAAGGCGCCATGGTCTTTATGAGCCGGGAATATCTGATGCTGCTGCTATTCGCCGCGCCACTTTTCCTGATCATATTTTTTACACCAGGACTCGGCTGGATGACCGCAACGGCTTTCGCTGTCGGCGCAATCTGTTCAGCGCTGGCGGGGTACCTGGGTATGTTTGCGGCGACCAAGGCTAATGTACGTACCACTGCCGCTGCTGCTGAAAGTGGTGCGGGGGTTGCCCTCACGGTGGCTTTCCACGGCGGT
>CAXPUI010000007.1:0-4705 GCA_964220205.1 Candidatus Allofontibacter communis
CCAATTTCCTCGACCATACCACCGAGTGTTGCTTCAACAATGTCTTCCGGCGCCTGCATGGGCCAGTCGGTACCGATGCCAATATGGTCCGTGCCGATCCGGCCCGCGATATAGTCGATGTGATCCAGTACCACCTCGATGGTTGGGTTCTCTTCGCCAGACAGAAAGAAAGGTACAGTGACGATGCCGAGTACGCCACCAGTCTCTGCCAGTGCATCAAGTTCCTCATCATTCTTGCCGCGGGCGTGGTTATAAACCCCCTGGGCGCAGGAGTGGTTGGCAAAAACCGGGGTCTCGGATAACCGGCAGGCATCCAGGGTGGTCTGGGTGCCGCAGTGGGACGTATCAACAAGAATGCCAAGCTCGTTACAGCGTTTGACCACCTGCTGACCGTACATGGATATTCCGGCGTTGGTAGGCTCGGTACATCCGGCGCCAACATAATACTGGCGGTTGTAGGTCAGCATCAGCATACGCAGACCCTGCTCATAGGCCTTGTCGACGTCATCAATACTGGAAGAGAGCCCGTAAACCGGCTGGCAGTAGCCGTACTGGGCGATGACACCATCTTCTTTGGCTTGCCGGATTTCTGCTGTTGTCGTGATGGGTCTCAGCCAATCCAGCTCCGCCATATACTCCATTTCCTTGCCATAGGCGATAAGTGGCTCCAGGGCATCGGGAGGTCCCATCATGACTCCCCGGGTTGCAACCGTGATGCCGCTTTCTATCCACCAGTCATGGATCAGGTTTGATTGCCCGGTTGCAGCCAGCTGATATGGCGCAAAGATGGCCCTGCTCAGGCCGAAGAAACCGTCACCCACATCACCCAGGACCTGTTCAAGCTGTCGCTCGTCATATTCCCGGAAGATGTTCATACCGCCGGGATGCTGGTTCACCATGTCGACGATGATGGATTCTGTATGCAGCTTTTCTGCTCGCGCCTCCTGTTCGGCTGAAAGGCCGAAGTCCCAGGTTCCTGGTTTGCTCATGGTCCATTCCTGATGCTGGATCTCTTTAGGAATAGACGCGAACCAGCGCTCTCCACCTCAGGGTGAGGGCAGGGTAAGCAGCCTGCGTCATTAGTAGTATTGGAAAATACAGGTAATACAGCATGTCAGGAAACTTCGATTTTGGTTTAAGTGACGCCCAGGAGCAGCACGCGAGGCATCTCCATGAAGGCAGTATTTCAATTGACCTGGTCAGCATGGGTCCAGGGGGTGCTGAAGTTTAGGAGCGGCTGCCCCAGGATGAGATTGAGGCGAGGTTACCTGAATCAATGAATCCATTTGCCCGGTTTGCCCGGGCGATGACGTTACCCTATGAATTGTCGGCGGAAGGTGCCTCGGATGCCCTGCAGGAATTCTGCGTCGGGCATACTGCTGCGAGTTATGCGATCGGTGGGGTCAGCTCGCAGCAGATTCAGACAGCAGAAGCGATGGAGGGCTGGTCAGAACAGATCCCCTGGATGAATATTGCTCGCACCGCAGAGGATTTTCGCAAGGCACATGCCGACGGTACCTATGTGACTTACGGGAACGTCCAGCCGGGGACAGACGGCCTGCCTCGTGATCTCGGTCTTTACCCAGCGGCCTTCGAACTTGGTGTCAGGGCGATTATGTTGACCTACAACAACCAGGACTATGTCGGCAGCGGTTGTACAGAGCGTCACGATGGTGGACTGTCCAATTTTGGCAAGAAGCTGCTCAACCATCTGAACGATTGCAACTTCCTGGTTGACACGTCGCATTGTGGTAAACAGACAACACTGGACGCCTGTCTCTTTTCTGATAGACCTGTGATGGCGAACCACACGGCGGCAGAAATTGTCTTCAATCATGACCGTGCCAAGTCTGATGAGGAACTGGAAGCGATTGCAGCGACGGGCGGTATTGTTGGCGTTTACGCGTTGCCGTTTTTCCTGGCGCCGCCCTATGAAGATCCAACTTTTGAAGTGATCCTCGATAACATCGACTACATCGTTAAGTTGATCGGTTGGGAGCACGTCGCCATTGGTACGGACTGGCCGTTCATGATGACTCACCACCTGGCGGACGTAACAATCGGGTCACAGACGGCGGAACTTGGCTTCAGGCCTGAGCACAACATCTCGGTGTCGCGCACGACAGAGGGTTACGAAGACGCCCGCGACTTCATCAACTACACACGCGGTCTCGTCTCGCGCGGCTACACTGACGAGCAGATCAAGGGCATCCTCGGAGAAAACTTCCTCAAACTCTTCGAACAAGTCTGCGGCTAACTAAATTTGGGCCGGGGTAAAAATCTACCACAAATAAGAGGGCTGCAATGAAACATTTTATCAGGATGTTGTTTCCTGTACTGGCAGCGGTTGCTGTTTTGGCTGGTACATTAGTTTCGGCTGAATCGATCAAAAATGTCGATATTAGGCCTGCAGTTATGGAGCGTGCGGAGCAATTCGAGATCACATCAAAATTCGCAAATCAAGATTACGATATTAAAGTAGTTCTCCCCCCTAGTTATGCCTTAACAGACAAAAAATACCGAGTGGTTTATGTGCTTGACTCGTTTTTATCGTTTGGGGCTGTTCATGGTATGGATTTGGTAAACATGGGTTTGACGATTGAAAATATATACGTCGCTATTGGATATGTACGGTCCAATGAGACAGCTATAAATCGCAACCATGATATGAGCCCCAAAGGCTCACAAGCTCAAGAGTTTCTTGACCAGATGAATAGCTCGTCCACTCTCTGGCATAAGCAGACAGATAATACGAGTGGTGAAGCTATTATTAAGGCCTCATTGTCAACCAAGAAAAAATACACGCAGGGAGGTGCAGACGACTTTCTGGCATTCATTGAGAAAGAGTTGGACCCGGTTATTCGAAAGCACTATCGCACCAATGATGGGAAAGCCGGGTTGATGGGGGCGTCGATGGGTGGGTTATTTACCTATTACGCTTTTTTAAAGCAAAGTCCACTGTTTGATCGGTTCTTTATTGGGAGTCCTGGATTACAATTACCTAATTCTAAACTGTTGGATGGGCTTCCTGAGTTGTTGAGGAGTACAGATTTCAAAGATCAACGGATATTCTTGTCTGCCGGTTCGGAGGAGTTGATCAATCCATTTTTTGAGACGTTGGCTATGAATTTCCTGAAGATGGCACAAATATTCTCTCAAAATCCAGCGGATGGATTGTCATTTGAGTACAGGGTTTATTCAGGTAAGACTCATACGACTGTTGGACCAATTGCGAGGCAAGAAGCTGCAGAATTTTTATTCAAACCTTGACGTGGAGTCGCTCCGCGAGTCACGGCATTTCTCGAAGGAAGAACCTGGTAGTTGGTTTTCGTAATCAAGAGTATCGGAGCTTGAATATCAGATGACACATTTTGAGTTCGTGACAGTAGCGGTATCAATGGTCTATGCGTTGTCGATCGCGCGATGTCTCGATGCGATGCCTTTTGCCTTTGACAGAGATCGACGCTACTGGATTCATTTCACCTGGCTTTCCGTGAAGCTCGCAAGGTCACCATGTTCGACCGCGTTAAGTGCCAGGGCAACGATAAAGGCGCCCGGTGCGCGGAGATCGTAACCACGATAGGTTCCTATCTTAGGTACATCGATGGCTATGCCTGCATCCGGGCCCCGGGCCATATCCTCCATCGTCAGGCGACCGCCATCTGCCTGGACAGTACTGACATATTTCTCGGCAAATTCGCCTTTGTAGAACCACTCAAGTTTCGGGTCAGCCTGAATTCGGCGGATAGTATCTGCCAGTTGGGGTTGTTTGAAGCGTTCACCGGGATTGACAAGGTGTCCGTCGGGATACCAGATTTGCTGGCCCTCCGGGTATCGCGCCAGTTTCATGTGATACTCATAAACCCAGCCCCACAGTGTGGCATCGAGTTCGTAGCCATCCTCGGCATACATGAGTGCATGTTCGAAATGGTCCGCCCAGGGCAGGCGACCGTAGTTTTCGATTGCGATTTTTGCGCCGACCAGCCATCCGGGAACACAGGCTGTTCTTAGTGTGTCTGCACCTGCTTTATCCCAGTCACCGTCTTCTGCAGCTGGTGTTTGAAAAAGGCCACCAGTTGATCGGCAGTTACCCGTTGCCTTCTCAAAAAAGGTCATGCCTAGACCACCACCAAAGGTAGTCATTGGTGGCTCGACAACCACCTGAACAGCCGCGGCCGCAACATAGGCATCCGCTGCACTGCCACCGCGCCTCAACATGTCGAGTGCTGCTTCGGTCGCATAAGGGTGAGAGGTTGAAACCATTGCCTTGCTTGATTCGGCATAGGAGTGTGATGCAAGCGGTGCACCTGACCGGGGTTCAGCCATGACCTGTTCCAGTAAATCGGGTTACCAGTTATAGAAGCAGGGAATTTGTTCAGAACTCAGTTAAGAGTATCCAGCGGATTCACAATATTCGCCCGGGTGACTTCATGCATACCGGCCGTGCATCGGTTGCACTGCTGGATGCATTCAGGGACCTGTTGTTTGATTATCCTTCTGCTTGCTGAGTTATTGGGGTAAAAATCTCGTCACTGCGTCTGTTGACACTCCTACTCGTCGGTAATGAGCATGATCAAATCCTATATCCTGTCTTTTCAGTGTCCGGACAGGATCGGTGTCGTTGCGGTGACGACCGGTCTGTTTTATGAACTGGGCGCTTTTATTACAGAAGTCTCCAACTACTCGGACCCGGTCAGCAATACCT
>CAXPUI010000008.1:0-9679 GCA_964220205.1 Candidatus Allofontibacter communis
AGCCCAGCAAATTCGACCTGCTGCAGGCCATCACGGCAGGTTCGCAGGCGGATCTGCAGTTTCTTCGGGATAATCCGGGTGGCCACATCTTTGAGGACCTGAGCACGGTAGTCCAGTCACCCAGGGATAATGCGGCAGGTCGGCTCAAGCTCCATCCGGTAGGGGTCGCAAAAGAGTTCAGTGATCTTGCTGAGGAGACTCAGGCAGACGCTGACTACAGTCATATTCTCATTGGCTTCCGCAGCAAGTACGTCCTCAATTCCTTTGGCCGCAATCTTCCTGCCCTGAAAGCGAAGTCAGGTACCACCAACCACGCCAACATGCATCCTGAGGATCTCCAAGCACTCGGTATCGTTGATGACAGCGAGATTGTGGTCAGGTCGAAGCATGGAGAAATTCCAGCGGTCGTCAAGGAGAACAACAGGATTAAACCTGGCGTTATTGCCATGCACCACTGCTGGGGACCACCACCCGGTCAGCAGGCTCCGGTCCGTGTGACGGGCAGTAACCTGAATGCACTCGTTAATGGTGATGAGGACCTGCAGCCGTTCACAGGTATGGCTCGGATGAGCGGGATCCCCGTCAACATCAGGCGAGCCTGATCTGTTCTCGGTCGAGCACTTGCTGGACTGCGGGACGATCGAGCATCGCCTTCGTATGGGCGGTCACTTTCGGGTATGCGCCAGGATCAACGCCATCTGCTTTCAACCAGCTTGCCAGGGTGAACAGGTAGCCGTCGGCGACTGAGTAGTCCTCTCCCAGCACCCAGGGGCCAGCCAGATACTCGTCCTCTATCAGCTGAAAACATGCTGACATGGTTTCTGGAACTTTCCGCTTCATATCTGCCAGGGATGCAGGATCATCTGCCCACCGGATACCCCTTGGGCCATGGGCGTGGGCTACATGGACGGTACTCGAGAGATAAGCATTGAATGCCTGCATGCTGGCCAGTCGGTAAGCATCGTTCAGTGGTGCCAGGTCAGCCTCGGGCTTGAGCATGGCAACATACAGCAGGATGGCCAGGTTCTCTGTGAGTATGCCGTCTGGTGTCTCCAGAACGGGTACCCTGCCTTTTGGATTCACTGCAAGAAATTTTTCTGATCGTTGTTCCTGTTGAGCCAGGTTGATGGCAATTGCGTCGAAGTCCACTCCTGACTCCTCGAGCGCAATGTGGGAAGCCAGTGAGCAGGCGCCGGGGAAAAAATAGAATTTCAACATATGCTTCACTTACCAAAGCTGGGACGAGACTTTATCCGCTCGTGATAGGCAGCCAGGTTGGGTGTTCCCAGAAGGTCCAAACCAGTGGCGCGGGCAAACGTGAGGCAGCAGGTCAGGGTAATGTCCGCAATCGTAAAGCGGTCTGCAGCGATGTAGTCGTTGTCTGATAGTCTTTCTTCAAAGATGAGGGCGGTTTCCCGCGCGACGTCTGCTGAAATTGCTCCCCACTCGGGGCAGATCACTTCCCGGTCTTTGAAAACCCCGCTGTTGTTGCGAAAGGCATCCGCTACTCTCAGGAAGAGGTTGATCTCTGCTCGCCGGTTCCACATGTCGATGACAGCCTGCTCCTGCGCATCTTCGCCGAACAGGTTCGGTTCCGGTACCAGTCCCTCGAGATAACGGCTGATGGCGACACTTTCTGCCAGCATTTCCCCGGAATCCAGCTCGAGGACTGGAATTCGGGCCATTGGATTTCTGGCACGGAAATCGTCGGAAAGGTTCTCTCCGGCCATAATGTCAATTTCGGTCGTTTCGATGTCGATGTTTTTCTCTTTTAGAAAAACGTCGACTCTTTTGCCATTAGGTGAAGCGCTGAAGGTGTACAGATGCATAACGGGTTCCCTTTATCAGTGAAAGCGAGAAGGTGAGAGTTGAATTCCGGGTTGTGACCCGGTCTAACCTGCCGGAAATTGAACCCGGTCGTCAAGCATGATCAGGTGGACTTATGGGTCGCCCGGCTTTGTAACGAGCGTCAAGGTATACCGTCGCTCTAGTGTCAAATGGCCGAAGTGTCGTTAAACTTGACCCATCGAAAATCGAGACGGTCCTCTACCGTCTCTGTTAGGACGACTCCGGGATGGTTGAGCAACCTTTTCAGGACCTTCTGATCGCTGATATCAGTGGTACCGTGGCAACCTGCTACGCAGGGAAACTGTTTGCGGATTACGGGGCGAGGGTCGTCAATGTAGAACCTCTCAGCGGCTTTAGTACGCGAAATCTCGAACCATTGCTTGGAAACGGTGAGAGTGCCCTGTATGGCTATCTCAATGCCGGTAAGGAAAGCGTTACCACTGAAGATGCTGCCGGACATGAGGCAGTTGCTGGCGCTGATCTTGTTCTCCTCGATCCCGGACAGGTGACCTTTGACGAGATCAGAACCAATGTCTGTGCCATCAGCTGGTTTGGCCTTGATGGTCCTTACGCGGAATATCAGGGGTCTGATGCGGTTATTCAGGCGCTCACAGGGTTGATGAAGGGTATCGGTGAGGCGGAAGGTCCACCGCTTATTCCGAGCGGCTACCAGGCACAGATGCTTGGGGGGTTGAGCGCATTTAATGGCGCGTTGGCGCAGTTGATGGGACCTTCGGCACAAAAAACTGATGGTGAGCATCGATCTAGTTTCGTGCTGGACGCCAGCATTTTTGAGGCTAATTTGTGCCTGACGGAACTTGCTCCCATCA
This sequence comes from Candidatus Allofontibacter communis, assembly GCA_964220205.1. Taxonomy (GTDB): domain Bacteria; phylum Pseudomonadota; class Gammaproteobacteria; order Pseudomonadales; family Azotimanducaceae; genus UBA9659. The sequence continues at coordinate 2,679 of CAXPUI010000008.1, forward strand.
ATGCATTTAATGGGAATCCAGTGGCTTTTCGCATGGGAATCAATAAATTCCCGCCGACTTACCCGTTGGGCATCTGGCCCTGTCGGGATGGCTGGCTGGGTGTGACGTGTCTCAGCCCGTCCCAATGGCATTCGTTCTGCGAGTTGCTTGAGCTGGATGATCTCATCGACGTGCCCTTGTTCCAGTCTAGTGCGGCGAGACTGGAGGCAGCGGATCTGATCGAGCCGAGAATTCTTGAAGCTCTGCGGCAGCGAAGCGCAGAGGAGCTGTTCTATCGAGGTCAGGCGATGCGGATCCCTCTGGCTCGGGTGCCGACAATGGCGGAGCTGTTCAGTGTCGACCAGTATGTCCAGCGGCAGGCTTTTGGTGTTTACCGAAGCGGTGATGAAGCTTTTGCCGGGCCCGCCATTCCTTTCCGATTACTGGAGAGCCCGCCGAAGCTGGGGGGTGGACTCGCTGCGCTGGGCGCTGACAATGAAGGCTGGTTGGGTTCTGTGGGGAGTTACCCGGTCAGGCGCTGGCCGCCCGAGACTGGTAGTCAACCGCTCGCTGGCCTGAAGGTCGTAGACCTTGGGATGGGTTGGGCTGGGCCTCTTGCCGCCAGGAATCTCGCTGATCTGGGTGCGACAGTCATCAAAGTGGAGAGCTGCACTCGTTTTGACTGGTGGCGGAGTTGGGAGGCAACTGAAGAGTGGATTGAGAGCGATGGTGCTGAGAAATCATTGCAGTTTGTCTACGTCAATCGTAACAAACTCAATGTCACCCTGGATCTCGAGAGTCAGCGTGGCAGGGAGCTTCTGCTGGAACTTGTCGCGCAGGCCGATGCCCTGCTGGAAAACTTTTCGGGCGAAGTCATGGCGAAATTGCGCTTGGATTATGAACACCTTAAAGCCGTGAATCCGGACCTTGTCATGCTCTCGATGCCCCCTTTTGGCGGCGTAGGTCCCTGGTCGGGATTCAGGGCTTATGGTTCCACGGTTGAGCAATCGTCAGGTCTGCCGCACCTCAACGGTACAGAATCCCATCCGCCGACCATGTTGCATGTGGCTTATGGCGATGCGATCAGTGGGCTGAACGGCACGGCGGCTCTTTTGACGGCGCTCTATCACAAGCGTCGAACAGGGCAGGGTCAACTGGTGGATATCAGCCAGGTAGAGTGTTTGTTTCCCCTGGCGGCACCTGGAATCCTTCACCAGGCTGTCCACGGAGTCGCGCCGCCCAGGCCTGGCAACAGGCACCCGGAACGTGTGCCGCACGGTGTTTACCCCTGCGAGGGGGATGACAACTGGCTGCTGATTCAGGTCAACAGCGATGATGAATGGACGAAGCTGTGTCGGTTGGTGTTACCGCTGGCGCCTTATCAGTCACTTGATGCTGAAGAGCGTCAACACCAATGTGAGCTGATCGAATCAATTCTGATTGAGTGGCTGTCTGTGCAGGACGCTCGCGAACTCATGCATCGATTGCAGGCTGAGGGCCTCGTTGCCGCGGTCCTCAGTGACATGCCGGGAGTTATGCAGGATATGCACCTGCAGGCCAGGGGTTACTGGCAGATGCTGGAGCGTGACTTTGTGGGTGTTCAGCCCCATCCCAGTCCTCCCTGGCGCCTTTCAGCTGAACCCATCAGCGTAAAGACGCCAGCTCCTACCCTGGGCCAGCATAATTCGCTGGTATTGGGGGAGATGCTGGGAGTGTCCGAGAGCCAGTTAGAGGAACTGACGAGTGCCGGGGTTATTGGCACTCGTCCCAGGCTCTCGTAGCCGGGAATGCAGTTGTCCTAGTTCTCGTAGCCAAGTAGTCGCGGCAGCCAGAGAACCAGATCAGGATAAAAGATCATTGCCAACAGGGCGCTGAGAAGCACAGCGAGAAATGGCCAGATTTCGTGGATGATTTCCCTGAGCGGGATACCCGTCACCGCGTTGATGACGAAAAGCAGGACACCATAGGGGGGTGTGATAAGGCCGATCATACAGTTGATGATCGCGACCACACCAAAATGCACCAGGTCGATTCCCAGTTCCCGGCACCCTGGGATGAAGAGCGGCAGGATAACCAGGATGATGGTTGTTGCGTCGAGCAGGGCGCCAAGCAGCAGAATGATCAGGTTCACCGCCAGCAGAAACACCAGGGGGTGGATATCCAGGCCGCTAAGCTGGCTGGCTATGGCACTGGGAATGTTTTCGGATGCCACAACATAGTTCAATACCAGTGCCGCGCCGATAATGAGCCCGACGCTTGCAGACGACCGGGCAGATTCAACAAAGACCTGATACAGGCTTGCCGGTGTGTAGGCTCTGTAAATGAAGACAGCGAGCAGCAGCGCATAGGCAGCTGCTATGGCCGCGGCTTCCGTCGGGGTCGTCAGGCCGCCATAGATGCCATAGAGAAGTATGGCCGGCATCAGTAACGCGGGTGCGGCTCTTGTGGTAACGACAGGCAGTTCCCTTAGGCGGACAGGAGGCTCTACCTGGTAGTCACGCCGTCTCGCGAGGTATGCATTCATCGCCATCAGTGCCAGACCCATCATGATCCCCGGGATAATGCCCGCCAGGAACAGATAGCCGATCGACTGGCCCGCGACCATGGCGTACATCACCATCGGAATCGATGGTGGAATAATAGGGCCGATAGTGGCCGAGGCTGCTGTTATGGCGGCTGCGTAACCTGCAGGATAACGACCGGCTCTGGTCATCATCTCAATAATGATGCGACCTATCCCTGCAGCATCCGCGACTGCTGAACCGGACATGCCGGAAAAAATCAGCGACGCTGTCACATTGACATGGCCGAGGCCGCCCTTGAACCGCCCAAAGCAGGCCACGCAGAAGTTGAGCAGGCGATCTGAGATCGTGCCCGAGTTCATGATATTGGCCGCGAGGATAAATAAGGGTACTGCCAGCAGCACGAAGCTGGCGTAAAGCCCTGTCAGCATTTGCTGACCAGCCAGTGCAATATCCTGTCCATCGAGAAGCAGAAAGAGAATGCCGCCACTGATAACGGCCAGGGCGACGGGAGTGCCAATGGCTGCCAGCAGGAGTATTGCGACGAGGCTGATGGCAAAGACCAGGCTCATCTTGATGTTGTATCCGGATCTATTCCCCTGATCAGTAACCATGCCCGGCAGGCATAGCTCAGCGCAACGGCGACTAGAAAGATCAGGTAGACACTGAAGACTGTGCTGTAAGGAATACGCAGGCTCGCACTTTTCTGAATCTTTACGAAACTGATGTAGTCCCAAGTCGGATAGAGACTGAGGGCCATGCTGAGAGCAATCACGAGGGCGCTGACAAGCGCGAACCATCGCCTTATGCGGCCGGGTGATGCCTGATAGATCAGGTCAAACCTGACATGTTGCCGGTCGTGGACGATGAATGCGTTACCCCAGAAAACAATCCAGATCCAGAGCATCAGGCTCAGTTCCAGGGTCCAGCCGAGTGGATCGTCAAGCAAGTAGCGTGAGACGATCTGAAGGAGAAATGTCAGGAACAAAGCCAGCAGGAGCGCTGCGGACGCGGCCTCAACCGTTTTCTTGAGTTTAGAGGGCATTTATTTTTTCCAGGAGTCCCGGTGGCCAGTTGGCAGCGTATTCGGATGACTGATACGCCTGTTGGACCCTTGAGCGAAAGGCCGTCAGGTCCGGTTCGTAGATCCTGATACCCTGTTGCTGCAGGTAGCTCGTGAGTTCGCTTTCAAGTCTCAACTGGTTGGTGCGGCCAAATTCCGCCGTGGCGATTGCTGCCTGTTCCAACGTTTGTTGTTGTTGTGCCGTCAGCTTCTCCCAGGTCATTCTGGAGAATGCGATGTAATTCAGATCGACGATGTGTGATGTCAGGATGATCTGTCGGGTGACTTCATAAAACCTGGAGTTAACGACGGTTGGCAACGGGTTGTCCTGACCGTCGACGGCGCCGGTCTGAAGCGCCGTATAGACTTCCGAAAAAGCCATGGGTGTAGGGCTGGCGCCAAGTGCTTTGCCAAGAAATTGCCAGGTCGCGCTGCCGGGCATGCGCAATTTGACCCCCTTCAGGTCGTCAGGGGTCTGGATGATTTGCTCCGTTCGCAGATTGAGCTGCCGTCGACCCAGATACATCACGGCGAGCAGTTTGATCCCCAATACCTGTTCTGCCTTGTTCTTGAAGGGCTGCATGAGCGGGTCATTGAATACGTTGACCTGATGTGCCGCATCCCGGTGAACGTAACCTGCTGTAAAGATGGAAAAGTCAGGAATGAACTCTGCCAGTTGCTGGGCAGATGTGATGGTCATATCGAGATTGCCGCGGGCAAGGGCGATTAGCTCGGTCCCCTGCCGGAAAAGAGTCCCGTTCCAGTGTGGTTCGAAATCAGCGAAAGGCATGACCCGGGGTTTGAAGGCTGTCATCAATGCGATGGATCTCTGGTCCGTGGCGGGCGCATCAAATGACAAGCGAAGCTTGAGCCTGTCGTCGGCGGTAAGACAGGGAGCGATGGACAGCATGGCCGTCAGGGCGATGGCTTTAAGGTGCATCTGCCTCGGTACAGATCAACTCGGTAATCAGTTCGTAACCGACAGCACCCAGTCCTATGCAGGCGGTGTCAGCGCTACTGGTGATAAAAGAATGATGTCGAAAGCGCTCGCGCTGGTGCGGATTTGAGATATGCAGTTCGACAATCCGCCCGGAGTAGTTTTTCAGGGCATCATGAATAGCGATTGAAGTATGAGTGTAAGCGGCCGCGTTGATAACCAGAGCATCGACGTCCGTGGCTTCCTGGATCCAAGTGACGATTTCGCCCTCATGATTGGTCTGGCGAAACTCGAGCTTGCAGGACGCGTTATCAGCCAGCGCCTGGCAGCGCGCAGTGATGTCGGCAAGGGTGTCCGTTCCGTAGATTCCGGGTTCGCGGGTACCGAGCAGGTTCAGGTTCGGACCATTGATGACCAGTACGGATTGAAACCGGTTCTCCATCAGGACAGAAGGGTTGGCCAGCAGAGCAGGGTGATGGCTGGCATGCCCGCTGAAGTGCATTTGCCAATCCTGCGTAAGCTTGGTTTCACTGCTGAAACCATATCGAATGGCGCAGGCTTCAATGGCAGGAACCAGCCGGGCGTCGAGGATAAGTAGATTGCTGGTACTCATAACAACCAGAGTTTAACCGCTCCCCCTGGAATGGCGAAACCCGGGCAAGAACTAGACTTGCCCGGATTCTCCGGTTGGTTATCGCTCCCTAGTTGCGCTTTATCAGGAGACTTCTAGCAGAAGTCTCTTACAGCAGCGGTGCGATAACCAGGCTGACGATCGCCATGACATTGATCAGAATGTTCATGGACGGACCAGAGGTGTCCTTGAACGGATCACCGACGGTGTCGCCCACGACAGCTGCGGCATGGACGTCTGAGCCTTTGCCGCCGAAGTTACCTTTTTCGACATACTTCTTGGCATTGTCCCAGGCACCACCAGCGTTCGCCATCATCAGAGCCATGAGAACACAGCCGAGCAGCGCACCGGCCAGCATGCCGCCGAGGCTTTCGGCCCCAAGGGTAAAGCCGACAAGTGGCGGCATCGCAATCGCAATGGCGCCGGGCGGGATCATCTTTTTCAACGCTGCTGTGGTGGCGATGTCAATACACTTGGCGTGATCCGGTTCAGCATTACCTTCCATCAGGCCGGGAATTTCACGGAACTGTCGACGGATTTCTTCAATCATTTCCATGGCGGCATCACCGACGGATGTCATCGTCATCGAAGCAATCAGGAATGGCAGTACACCACCGATGAAAATACCGGTCAGTACCTGCGGATTGGAAAGTTCCAGCGAAAAATCAGGATTATTGGCGGTCATGGTTTCTACAAAAGCAGCAATAATAGCGAGTGCCGCCAGGGCCGCCGCACCGATCGCAAAACCTTTTCCGATAGCGGCAGTGGTGTTACCCACTTCGTCGAGACCATCGGTGATCTCGCGTACGTCATCCCCTAAACCACCCATTTCAGCAATGCCTCCGGCGTTGTCAGCAACAGGACCATAGGCATCCAGAGCCATGGTGATCCCGACGGTTGCTAACATGCCTACCGCGGCTATACCCACTCCGTAAAGGCCGGCGAGTTGAGTTGAAATGTAGATGATCGCAGCAATACCCAGGATAGGCACAACAACGGATTGCATGCCGACCGCGAGTCCGGTGATCATGACAGTCGCGGTACCTGTTTGCCCGGACTCGGCAATCTTTACGACAGGTCCCTTGGAGGTGTAGTAGGAGGTTACCACGCCAATCAGGATGCCGCCGACTGTGCCGGCGACGATAGACCACCAGACTGCACGAGTCACACCGAGATAATCACACAGGAACCAGGCGGCGATAATCAGCAGGACAGCGGAGATCTGATGTCCGAGTTCCAGGGCTCTTTCGGGACCCATGCCTCGCAAGGCATTGACCAGAATAATGCCCAGAACTGAACAGACCAGACCCACGGAGGCCAGTAACAACGGCAGGGCCAATAATGCTTCCCGGCCACCTTCCGGTGCGAGTGCGGTGATGCCGTAGGTTGCGTCCGCAACAAGCGTGGCGGCGATCGCTACTGTAGCAATCATGGAGCCACAGTAGGACTCGAAGATGTCAGAACCCATGCCGGCTATGTCGCCAACGTTGTCGCCCACATTATCGGCGATTACCCCTGGGTTACGGGGATCATCTTCCGGGATACCGGCCTCAACCTTACCTACCAGGTCGGCGCCGAAGTCAGCGCTCTGGGTATAAATCCCACCCCCCACGCGAGAGAAAAGAGCGACACTGGATCCGCCCATGCCGAATCCGTGAATGGCGTGGGCCGTATGAGGGTCCCCGCCGAACAGCCAGTAAAGCGAGCCAAGGCCGACAAGGCCGAGGGAGGCAACGCACAGGCCCATGATAGAACCGCCGTGGAAAGCCACCGTGAGGGCAACCCCCGCACCACTTTCAGCAGCAGCGGCAGTGGTACGTACATTAGCCTTGGTCGCCGCAAACATACCCAGGTACCCCGCCAGCGCTG
>CAXPUI010000009.1:0-2088 GCA_964220205.1 Candidatus Allofontibacter communis
TGTCAGGCTCGCGTTACAGAGCACCGACCATCGCATCGCCATTGATAAACCAGTGACACCGGCATTCATCTATGCTGCCATGTTGTGGTACCCGTTTACCGAAGAGAAACAGCGCATTGAGGAGGAAGAAGGTCTACCTCACGTCGCTGCTTCTCACGAAGCTGCCAACAATATCCTGGCAAAGCAGCAGCTGTTCACCTCGATCCCGCGACGCTTCACCGGGACAGTGCGTGACATCTGGTTCCTGCAATATCGACTGCCAGCGAGGTTTGGCAATAAGCCTGACGTCTTGCTGGATCACAAGCGCTTCCGCGCTGCCTACGACTTCCTGTTGCTGAGAGAAGGCGCCGGCGAGAAAACGGACAATCTTGGCGAATGGTGGACGGAATATCAGGAGGCCTCTGAATCAAGAAAGGCTGAAATGAAACAGTCCTCCGGCAAGAAAAAACGCGGCCGCAACCGGAATCGAAAGCGCAAACGCAGGTCGGGCTCCGACAGCAATACAGTTGGCACCCCTACACCCAGCTGGAATCCCTGAGGGCTGTTGTGGCATCTTAGGCTCCGCAATACTTAGACAGCTTGAGGGACTTAACCTATGTCGGATCACAAGGTCCATCCCGTACCAAAAGAAGTTGAGAACAACGCCCATATTCGCGATGACCAGTACCTGGCCATGTACGACGCCTCGATCAATCGGTCTGAGGAATTCTGGACACAGAAAGCAGATGAATTTATCAGCTGGGACAAACCCTGGGACAAACTTTCCGAGTCGGATTTTCACAAGGGCCAGGCGAAGTGGTTTATCGGCGCCCGGCTGAATGCTTGCTACAACTGTGTCGACCGACATCTGCCGCTGAAAGCTGACCATACCGCTATCATCTGGGAGGGCGATGATCCTGGCGATGATCTGACGATCACCTATCGCGAGCTACATGAACATGTCTGTCGCCTTTCAAATGTCCTGATCGATCGTGGCGTAAAGAAAGGTGACCGCGTCTGCATCTACATGCCGATGATCCCGGAAGCAGCCTATGCCATGCTGGCCTGTGCCAGAATTGGCGCAATTCACTCGGTTGTATTTGGCGGGTTTTCTCCCCAGGCGCTCAGGGATCGAATCCTGGATTCGGACTGCCGCACGGTGATCACTGCCGATGAGGGTGTGCGCGGCGGCCGCAACGTTCCTCTCAAAGCCAATACCGATGAAGCGCTCGAGGGCTGTCCTGATGTCGCGACAGTTATTGTCGTGAAGAGAACCGGCGGGAACATCAACTGGATGGAGAGTCGCGACGTCTGGTATCACACGGCCACCAGTGCGGCTTCCGCCGACTGTGAGCCCGTCTCGATGGACAGCGAAGATCCACTGTTCATCCTCTACACCTCAGGTTCAACCGGAAAACCCAAGGGTGTGCTTCACACCACCGGCGGCTACTTGCTGCATGCCACAATGACCCACAAGTATGTCTTTGATTACCATGAAGGTGATATCTACTGGTGTACCGCTGACGTCGGCTGGGTAACAGGACATTCTTATATCGTCTACGGCCCGCTGGCCAATGGCGCAATTACACTGATGTTTGAGGGGGTACCCAACTATCCTGACGCGTCGCGCTGCTGGCAGGTTGTAGACAAACACAAGGTCAACATCTTCTATACCGCCCCAACAGCGCTCCGCGCCCTGATGGGACAGGGCGATGAATTCGTCACCAGCACTTCCAGAAAAACGCTGCACCTGCTGGGGTCGGTCGGTGAACCAATCAACCCCGAGGCCTGGGAGTGGTACTACCAGGTGGTCGGTGAAACGCGCTGCCCGATTGTCGACACCTGGTGGCAAACCGAAACCGGCGGCATCATGATTACACCCCTGCCAGGTGCGACAGCACTCAAACCCGGTTCGGCAACACGGCCCTTCTTTGGTGTGAGACCCGTACTGCTGGATGAACAGGGCAAAGAGATCGAAGGTGCGGCATCAGGTAACCTGGCCATCAGCGGTTCCTGGCCTGGCCAGATTCGAACGGTCTATGGTGACCATCAGCGGATGATCGATACTTACTTTTCTACTTACCCTGGCTACTACTTTACCGGCGACGG
>CAXPUI010000010.1:0-15704 GCA_964220205.1 Candidatus Allofontibacter communis
AAGTTACCGAGGACCAGGGCAACGAGCGTCAGGCAGAAGACCAGGATGACGTTGAACGTTTTCTGACGGGCCCTGATGATCCATTCCGGTCGGGCCGGGAGATAATGCTCGATCACTCCCAGGACCAGTTGAGCACCGATGATGGCATACAGGTAGGTCATTTCATTGGTGGGATCGGCATACCAGGCCATCACAACGAGGAGCAGCAGCAAAGGCTGTAAACCGTAGTAAATAGTGCGCTTGAACCCCGCTATCATTGGCCCGGTTCCCGGGAGGCCATGAATTCAATAGCTGACGCAACGACCGCCTGAGCACAGGCCTCGGGCGTTGTGCCACCTGCAAACAGGTCCAGGCAGGGACCGGTAAAGACCTCAGGACGTTCTGCTGCTATCCACTGCTGGAGCTCCTCGAATATGGGTGGATCGTCAGCGGTAAATGTAACAGCGGTAATCTGTGCATCGCTGACCCGCACTGTGAAGGTATCTGTTGCCGTATAGCCCAGTGTACGTCCAAAGTCATCGGTGACTGTGATCGCGCAGGAGATAGCATCCTGATCCACGACACAGGGGCGCCGGATCTTGATCGCGTAGTTGCCGCCTTTAGCCCAACGCTGATAGTAGGTAATGGCCTGGTGATTGCCATCGCTGGTCAGCAATGACTGAAGTTTGTCCTGATCCCAGGAATAGAAGGTGGTAATAAATTTTTCGGCCAACTGAATCGCACCATCATCAGCAGCAGCCAGGCGCGGATTCATGGCGATAAGCAACACAGCGACAATCAGGTAGCATCGACCATTAGTCATCATTGGTTTCTATCTCCATGATTAGCGTATCCATGCCAATCTGAGTCCCTGCGGTAACCGCAATATGGCTGACTTTACCACTGACCTCTGCCAGAATTTCATGTTGCATTTTCATGGCTTCAAGAACCGCGAGCCTGTCGCCTTGAACGACGAGATCGTTCTCTGACACGAGAATGTCGAGCAGCTGGCCGTGCATGGGTGCCCTGACGGTGCCGTCGCCGGCAGTCATAGCGGAAGCGCTGGAACCCGAAATGTCCCTCGCAGTGAACTGCCGCGAAGGGGTTGCCAGTGTAATCGACCGGGCGCTCGCCCGGGCCTGAAAGTAGACCACGTGATATTGGCTATCCAGATAGACACCCATTTTACTGTCAGTGAAGCTTGTCACCCGGGCCGTAGCAGGTTGTTCACTGTCGAGACTGACCTCGTATGAGGTGAGGTCCAGCGGGCGTATGGTGACTGTCTGCTCGAGACCGTCCAGTTGATAGACATAGACGCTTTCCAACAGATCTGCCGTCGCCCAGTTCAGCAGTTCTTGATTGATACCCAGCGATGCCGATTGTGCATCGCGATTGTCGGACAGGAACTGGGCCAACGCGGCCAGGCAGATATCCTCGTTGCAGGGTGGTGAAGTAAAACCGGTATCTCCATACTCATCGGCGATAAACGCGGTCGTCGCCAGTCCGTTGACAAAGTCAGGTCTTTCCAGCGCATCGATGAGAAAATCCCGGTTCGTCTCCAATCCGACAAGCATGCTGCTCTGCATCGCACTGACCAGGCGTCGTCGTGCTAACTCCCTGTCCGTTCCATGGGCAATCACCTTGGCTAGCATCGGATCATAATGGGTCGGGACAGCATCACCACTGGCAACACCCTTGTCGATGCGGACGCCACTGCCTTCGGGTTCAAGCCATAACTCGATATCACCTGTACTTGGCAGGAAATCGTTGCCCGGGTCTTCAGCGTAGAGTCGAACTTCAATAGCATGACCGTTGAGTTGCACATCTTCCTGGCTTAGGCCGAGGGGTTGTCCTTCTGCAACTCTGAGCTGGAGATCTACCAGATCCGTGCCGGTAATGAGCTCAGTGACTGGGTGCTCGACCTGTAACCGGGTGTTCATCTCCAGGAAGTAAAAACTCCTATCTTCCGCCAACAGAAATTCGACCGTACCTGCGCCCTTGTAGTTGACGGCTCGAGCCGCCGCTACAGCAGACTCGCCCATGGCCTCTCTCAGTTCAGGGGTCAGGACCGGACAGGGGGCTTCTTCGATGACTTTCTGGTGTCGTCGCTGAACACTGCAGTCACGTTCACCGAGATAGATTATGTTGCCGTGGTTGTCACCAAACACCTGTACTTCAACATGTCTTGGTCGTAGTACTGCTTTTTCCAGGATCAGGTTGTCGGATCCAAAAGCGTTCATGGCCTCGGAACGCGCGGCGCCAAGGGCAGCGTCGAAATCGTCTTCTTCCTGGACCAGCCTCATGCCGCGACCACCACCACCGGCGGCGGCTTTGATCATCAGTGGGTAGCCGATTTCCTCCGCAGCATCTATCAAGGTGGCATTATCCTGCTCATCACCCTGGTAACCCGGTATACAGGGAACGCCGGCATCGATCATGGCTCGTTTTGCCTGCGCCTTGTCACCCATTAACACAATAGCCTCGGGAGACGGGCCGATGAAGATAATCCCGGCAGCCTCACAGGCTCTGGCAAAGTCCGCATTTTCCGACAGAAAACCGTAACCTGGATGGATCGCGTCGGCGCCGCTGTCTCGGGCTGCCTTGATGATTTTTTCAATATTGAGGTAAGACTCAGCGGGCGCTGACTGACCGATAGGCAGGGACTCGTCAGCTTGTCTGACATGCATCGCCTGCTCATCTGCTTCGGAGTAAACAGCCACGGTCCTGATGCCCAGTTGCCTGGCGGTCCGAATAACTCGACAGGCGATTTCGCCGCGGTTGGCAATTAGCAGTTTTCTGATTTTCATAGTCATCTGCTGCTCCTAAGGCCGTGCAACGCCGAAGCTGTTGGGCTGAAGACTGCGTGACTCGGCTTCGCGACAGGTTGCGAGGCAGAACCCCAGAACCTTGCGGGTGTCTCTGGGATCGATGACCCCATGACTGAGCAGCCGACCGGCACTGTAAAAAGCGCTTTCCTGCCGCGAAAAATGAGCCTCTACCTGGTCTCCAATATTGTCCAACTCTGCATCGGTCAGTGGTTTGCCCCGTCTGATAGCCGCCGCCTCGTTAACCTGGCGCATAGTGTTGGCAGCTGACTCCCAGCCCATGACATTGGTCTGAGCATTTGGCCAGGCGAACAGGAAATCAGGATCGTAGGACATGCCGCACATACCATAGTTCCCTGCACCATAGCTGGCGCCGACGTACAGAGACAGGCGTGGCACGCGTACATTGGTCACGGCCTGAATCATCTTGGAGCCGTGTTTGATCATGCCAGCCTGTTCTGACTCGGTGCCGACGATATAACCAGTTGTATTGTGCAGGAAGACCAGTGGGGTTCTTGACTGGTCGCACAACTGGAAAAACTGTGTCGCCTTCGTCGCTCCGTCAGGATCGATGGGGCCGTTGTTGCCGATAATGCCGCAGGGAAAGCCCATGATCGTAGCGTGCAGGCAGACAGTGGCGGAGCCGTAGAGCGCCTTGAACTCCGAGAACTCGGAGCCATCCACGATCCGTGCGACCAGTTCCCTGACATCGTAGGGCGTCTGGTAATTGACTGGCACCAGACCCGCAAGGTCGTCGGTAGCATAAGCAGGTGGTTCATAGTCTGCAGGCGGGTTGAGAGAAACATGCCGGTTCCAGTTCAGTCGTCCGACGGCATCTCGAGCCATCTCGATAGCCTGGGCGTCGTCTTCCGCGAGATACTCAATCACCCCGGAGACGCTGGCATGCATTTCGCTGCCGCCGAGTTCTCGTTCATCAACCTCCTCCCCAGTTGCCGCTTTGACCAGGGCGGCGCCTGCCAGGGCTGCCAGCCCGTTGTTTTTCACGCCGATTACATAGTCGGACATACCCGGCATATAGGCCCCGCCTGCTGTTGAGGGTCCATGGAGAACGGTAATGATAGGGATCCCGGCAGCACTCAGTTGTGCCAGGTTTCTGAACATTGAGCCTGCGAGGATCCAGTTTTCCACAGTGAAGCGCATCAGGTCGGCCCCGGCGCTTTCGACCAGGTGAATCACCGGCAGTTTCTGACGTTTGGCGATTTCCTGAATGCTCAGGACCATCGCGTTGGTTGTCTGTGTGTATGATCCGGCTCTGATCCCGCTGTCATCAATCCAGACCAGGCATCGGACACCCCTGATATAGCCGATACCGGCAATCACGTTAGCACCTGGCACGCTGGTTTCAGGATTTTCGTCCTCTACCAGGTAATTGGCGAGACTATGCAGCTGCAGGAAAGGCAGACCTGGATCAAGGAGGCGGGCCAGGCGGTCATGAGGTGGGATCTGCCCCCTCTCCTCGAAGACGGGTCGTCGTTTGTTGGACAGGTCGACTGTCCTTTTCTCAAGTTGTCGGAGTTGAGCCACTAAGGCCAGCATATCCTGACGATTCTTCTCGTAGCTGGGTGAAGCAGAGCTGATTTTGCTGGTAAACACGGTCACTGATAGATTCCTGATTGCTTTTTACAGGCCAGACGAGGCATTGTTGAGTCTGCAGGAGCGATGGTCAATTGTTTTTCGGGTAAGTTAGCAGTCAGAACAGGATAACTTGTGGAAGGCGCCAGAGATTATTACACCCAGCCTGAGGGTCAGCTGGAGGATCCGCCAACGAACTGGCGTGATGTCATTCGTTACCTTGGGCCCAGCGTCATCATATCAGCCACCATTGTCGGTTCGGGTGAAATAATACTAACCGCGGGCCTCGGCGCAGCGGTGGGTTACGCGATGCTCTGGTGGGTGCTGTTTTCCTGCTGGAGCAAGTCGATCCTGCAGGCGGAGATGGCGCGGTACATCGTGTTGAGCGGCGATACTTACCTGCGAGCCCTCAACCGGATCCCCGGTCGAATCCGGGGGCCCAGAAAGGATTTTTCATGGCCTATAGGTCTTGGCCTGCTGGGGTTCGCCACAGGATTGACCGGACTGGGTGGTTTAATCGGTGGCGCCGGTCTCGCGGTTTCGATGGTTGTACCGGATATCCAGCCCCTCTATGCAGTGGGTGGGCTGGCTGTGCTGGCTGCGTTGTTACTGGGTACTGGGCATTACCGACGAATCGAAACGCTCATGCTCGTGTTCGTTATCACGTTCACCGTACTCACGGTTACGGGTGCGGTCACCATGCAGTGGACCGAGTTTTCTACCACTGTAGTTGACCTGAAATCTGGTTTTTCCTTTGAGTTCCGGGTGGAGTACGCAGTCCTGACTTTGGCAGCCTATGGTTACACGGGTGTGAACGCCAGTGAGATTGCACACTACACCTATTGGTGTATCGAGAAAGGCTACCCGGCGCGAATCGGCCGTTACGATGGTAGTGAGGCATGGTTTGCACGAGCTGAAGGCTGGTTGCGGGTCCTGCGCGCTGATATCTGGATTACCCTGCTCTTGCTGACGTGCGCAACCATACCCTTTTATATTCTGGGTGCCGGTGTCCTGCACCCATTAGGCGAGACGCCAAGTGGTAACGATACCATCAGTGCGTTGAGCCATATGTTTACCCAGACATTGGGCGCCTGGTCAATCTGGCCTTTTGCGCTTGGTGCGTTTGCCATTTTGTTTTCCAGCAGCCTGGCGGGTGTCGCTGCGGGTGCCAGGTTTATCCCGGATTACCTCATTGAGTTGGGGTACCTTGAAAGAGACAGCCTCCCCACGCGGCAGGCCATCATTCGCTGGTATTGTCTTGGCGTACCTTTTGTTGGATTTGGTCTCTATGCCGGTTTTGAGCGACCGGTCCTGATGGTCACCATAGCGGCCTCTTATGCAGCGATTATGCTGCCTATTCAAAATGGTATGACCATTTACCTGCAGTCGAAGCACCTGCCAGAACGGGTCAGGCCCAGGTGGGCGGCTCGCTGGTTCCTGAGGACAATGTGCGTTGTCCAGTCTTTCCTGGCGCTTGCGGTAATTTACTTTGCGATTCTCTAGTGAATCGATTTTGTGCGCGAAGTTGATCCGTCATTATCCTGATTGGACTGCTAATTCAGAGCTGCTGTCCGCCGCTATTCCCCATGAAAGCGAACGGCCGGAAGCTGCGCAGGATATCGGGAGGAATGACCTGACCGCCATGTGGATAGGGGATCCGTCAGGCCTGGACCGCGAGCGGTACAGCGAGAATCATCAACAATAACAGCGTCAGAGGACACACAATGCTTGAAGGAAAACGAATTATCGTCACTGGTGCGGCGCGAGGTATGGGTGAGGCTACCCTTTCTGCTTATGTCAGCGCCGGGGCTGATGTTGTCGCCATGGATATCAACGACGAACTGGGTCAGGACGTCGTACAGAGAGCAGGTGATAGTGGCCCAGGGAGCGCGTCCTACTGCCATGTTGATGTTGCTGACAGCGATAGTGTTGAGGCTGCTTTTTCTCAGGCGGTTGCGCAGTTGGGCGGCCTCGATGCGCTTGCTCATCCTGCGGCCATTCAGGCCGCTTCGGATGCGGGTTCTGTTGCCGTGGAACACTGGGACACAATGTTTGCGGTGAACGTCAGAGGTACGATGCTGACGAATCAGGCGGCTTATCCTTATCTCAAGGCTGCGGGCGGTGGATCCATTATCAACTTTGGTTCGATTTCGGGTCAGAGAGCTGAACCTGGCGCAGTCGCTTACTCAGCGGCCAAAGGGGCGGTTCATTCCTGGACCAGGTCAGCTGCGGCTGCCTGGGGCAATGACAGGGTCCGGGTGAATGCTATCCTGCCAGCTATGGCAACCCCCATGTATACCGAGGCAATGAGTAAATTGTCAGAAGAAGAGAAGACGGCTGCGTACTGGATGAATCACCAGTCGATTGCGCTGGGTCACCAGTATGGTGATCCGCTGACCGATCTGGGGCCGGTCATGGTGTTTTTC
Organism: Candidatus Allofontibacter communis; assembly: GCA_964220205.1. Classification (GTDB taxonomy): domain Bacteria; phylum Pseudomonadota; class Gammaproteobacteria; order Pseudomonadales; family Azotimanducaceae; genus UBA9659. Next base: position 6,824 of record CAXPUI010000010.1, read on the forward strand.
GCGTCCGATGCTTCCCGCTTTATTACGGGCCAGTTAATCCCTGTTGATGGTGGTCAGACTAACACGCGTTGATCAGTCGGCGACAAAAGCCATTGGGTCGGGATGCAAGATCATTTCGTTGAAGGCCTCGGCCAGGAGTTGACTGCGGTGAACAGCGGCTCTCCAGATGTGCAGTCTTTCTTCGTCGGTATAACGAGTAAAGTCTTTACGGTCAGGGATCTTCCCCCCTTGCAACTGTGCGAGATACGTATCTGAGGGGGCAATAATGACTGTTCTATCGAGAAGGCTGCTGGGTGTTCTGCGCCATCCCAGGAGCTTATCGAACCAGCCCCGGACGACGCTTCGGCCGAAGTGAGGATAGAGCAGCAATCCGCCGCCGGTCTGATTCATGAAGTCGAAGTGATAATCAATGATGCCCCCGTCCCAATACTGACCCGGCGGCGCTTCGTGTTGGAACTCTACACCGCCCATAAGAAACGGTATGGAGCCGCTCGCGGTCAGCGCTGGTTTGAGCAACTGGTCGCTCAAGGGCACATGAACCGTATTGAAGTCCAGAAAATGGAAGGTTTCTGATGGACCTGAACTGAAGACGACTCGCTGGAAGCCGAACTCCAGCAGTTTACGATGGACCAGGTTGCCGGTTGCACTGGCAGCCATACCCAGGGCGAGCAGGCAGTCATTCGTTCGATTGTTCAGACCTAATCCCCTGGCAGTGACTATATGTGTCGTAAACCTTGGATGGTTGATGATGGCTCTGATGACCTCGTCAGTGAGAAAGCCGTCCAGTACCCATGAACACAGACCGTCAACGATCTCCTCCCTGGATCGAGTGTCATGTTGATCCCAGGTCTGGTTCAGGTATCGGTGCTGGAGTTGCTCGATCGCGTTGACGGGGTCTGGCGAAGCTAGCGCAGCGTGACGCCAGCTGCCGATTGATGACCCATACAACTCCATAGGGTGATCACTGCGGCTGATAAAGTCGGCGAAAATGGTTCTATCAAGCTGAGCGATACCGAGGAGTTTGGCGCCCCCTGACGCGCCCACCATCGCGCTAAAGAGTTCGGGCTGCCAGCCATGTTGCCTCAACTGGACCTTGGCCGATGAGCCGGCGATGACGGTTAAAGGGAAAGTCATGACAGGTATCGGATTAACCCATCAGTCTCGGGGCATATGGAAGAGTAATTGCGGTTCCCAGTTACCCGCGAAGTCCTGGGTATCGATGAACAGGTGTTCTGGCTCGTCTTCCATCGATGTGGACTTTCCATGGCAAATCAGCTCATCCTGGAACCGGTAGGTGTCTATAGTGCGGGCATCGAAATCGATCAGGGTGAAACCTGGCCAGCGATTTCCGGTGATGGTCCCGGCATTAATCAGTTTCAGGGTTGCGAAATGAATGATGGTCTTAAAGTGCATGTGACCGTTGACGACGAATCGATGTTTATTGGTCGCTATGATGGTATCCAATTCCTGACTTCGCTCGATGGGCATACGCTCCGTCCCTGGCCAGACTTTCCTTAAGTCATTGCTGCCGATCCCATGGCAGAGCAAGAGGGGTCCCGCCACGGTGTTGATGGTCACCTGCTTGGGCAAACCAGCAAGGTACTCAAGTGATGAACAGGCCAGGTCTGAGCGCAGGTGGGCGTTAGGAATGTGTCTGGCTTTTCCCTCGAGACACCAACGATCATGATTGCCTTTCACGACATGAATATTGTTGTCATCAAGCATCCTGATGCAGCTTTCGGGGTCACCGGTGCCATCGACGATGTCCCCGGTACAGAGAATGCTGTCTACCCCCTTCCTCATCAGAAAGTTGATGGTCGTCCCAAGACGTCGATCTTCGGCATGTACATCACCGATGAGGCCGATTCTGCGGTCAGCCATCCCAGGATCCCCTTGGGTGCCAGGGATCGTGATCGGGCATTTCGGTGACATCGATAACGCGATCTTCGACATGAGACTGTCGCCTGATGTCATACCGTCCTATCCTGTAAATGGAAATGCAAAGCAGAAGGGAAATGAGTATCAGTGGCAGCCCGGCAACAATACTCAATGTCTGCAGGGCGCTGAGACCGCCATCGTCAATGAATAGAATAGTAATAGGCAGCAGGCTCAGAGCACCGGCCCAGAATAATCTGTTCCAGCGCAAAGGCTCGTCATCTACGTACTTTTGAACAACAGAGGAAAGGATGTAGGAAATCGAGTCAAAAGTGGTCGACAGGAAAACAATTGCCAGCAACGTATATAGGCCAATGATGATCCATTTCATGGGCAGGCTGCCGAGTATTGCGAAGATAGCAGCGTATTGAGACTCGGACTTCAGAATACCGATAACATCGACCTGGTCGGTGAGCTGCAGGTGCAACCCGTAGTTGCCGAGAATCATGAAGAAAATGGCGCACCCGAAAGATCCAAAAAACAAAGCACCCATCACCATGTTGGCAATGGTTCGGCCCTTGGAAATTCTTGCGATAAACAGGCCGATGGTCGGTGCAAAGGCGAGCCACCATGCCCAGTAGAAGATGGTCCAGTCCTGAGGGAAGCTGCTGTCAGCAAAGTCACTCAGGCCGCCAAAGGGTTCAAGATAGGTCGACATGGTGAAGAAATTGCCGAACATGGTAGCGAGGGCAGACATTGAGGTTTCCGCGATGAATACGGTTGGACCGACGATGAACACAAATACGAGCAACAGGGCGGCAAGGATCAGGTTAAGGTTGGAAAGTGTTTGAATACCTTTCTTGATACCGCTATAGGCACTGGCGCCGAAAATGATGGTCGCGAGCATCAGGACCAGGACCTGCATGGTGGTGTTTTTCTCGACGCCGAGTAGCAGATGCAGTCCCTCGTTCAGCAGTGGCGCGCCCAGGCCAAGGGTCGTTGCGCCGCCGCCGAGCATACCGAAGACAAACAGGACGTCGACGAGTTTCCCCCAGAATCCCTTGACATGCCTGGCACCAATAACCGGCACCAGAGCTTCTGACAATTTGAGAGCTGGATTGCGTCTTACGTGATAGAAATAAGCAATAGGCAGGGCCGGGACCAGGTAGATTGACCAGGCGACGGGACCCCAGTGGAAAGCACCGTAGGCTACGGCCCAGCTCGCTGCTTCTGCGGTATAGCCTTCGACGAGGAACGGTGGAGACTGGTAGTAGTAGGCCCACTCAATCGGTGCCCACACCATGATGCCGATACCGATCCCGGCGCAGAACAACATGGCCGCCCACGAGACCGTCTTGAATTCCGGCTTGGAACCCGGTTCCCCCAGATGCACCTGCCCGATTCTGCTACAGGCGATATAAACCATGAAAATGAATGAGCCTACCCCAAGGGCGATGTAGGCGACCCCGAAATTATCGACCACGAAAGCCCTTGCCTGGTTAACCCATACCGAGCCCAGTTCGGGCCAGATGATGAGTGGTATGGTGACGCTGAGCAGAAGGCCCAGAGAGCCGAAAAAGGTGGGCTTGTCGATAAGTGATAAGTTCATAGGATTACGGGTAGTGTCCTTGGATTAGATAAATAGCCAGAATGAGTTATCGGCATGCTGGTTATAGCCATCGTCAACGATTCTTCTGGTCCTTAAGATATCAGGGTGTTTCCTGGAATTCATATTTCCTGGAATTCATAGTTGAACTGCATCAGGTCTCCCCTGTAGTGGTCTGCGACGGCTTCTTTCAGTTCCTCGTCGTAGTACTGTTGATAGTGAGCGTGGCTGGAGGCATTACGTTGGATCAATGAGACCGCAGGCAAAGCCAGGTCGGCGAAGATCCGGTCTATTGATGCTTGCAGGTCTTCGTAACGACCGATGAAGTCGAGTCTGACCTCATTGTTGAAATCGCAGAGTTGATGGTGCTGTGGCCTTACCAGCACGCGGCCCAGGAACCTGGTTCGCGTCAGGGCAGCTTTCATCCAGAGAGTTGGATGAGCCTTGTATTCCGGATTGTCCCTGTTCAAAAAGGAACAAACTGAAACGAAGCGATCGAATGGATTCCTGACGACTGCGAATTTGTAGTAGGTCGCCCAGATATTCTCTGGTATCACGCTGCGAATTTCCTGCACGGAAATGTGTCCATGTCCAATCTCCGCGATGGCGCTGATAGGCGCCAGGTGCCGGCCATTCAACACCTGTTGTTCCCAGTCCCCCTTGCCCAGATGCGGCCTGAGGGCTTCCCGGGTTGAGTGTGTACCGGTTCGGGGCACAGCGAAAAATATGAATTTATGAGAATGGGACAGGATCAAAATCAGCCTACAGGATAGCGCTGCATGACTTTCGGGCCCAGGGCATCGACCAGTGGGTCTAGGTGCTCTTCGAAGTTGCGCCACTGTTCCAGGGCGGTTGAATAAATGGGTTGGCGAACCTGTTCCGAGCGTGGCGTTCTGACATTCCGTTCTGTTTTGTGGTAGTCCAGGCAGGCTGCCTCAAAGGGTAGCTCGAGAAATTCCAGCATGCGCCTGACCTGGCCTTCCAGGTCGGCCACCAGATCCTCGTGCTGGACACGTAGAACGAAGCCTGGCAGGACCGTATCCCAATGGTCCATCAGGTCCACGTAGTGACGGTAGTAGGTCCCGATGTCCGTCAGGCTGTAGGTGAACTCCTGCCCCTCTGCGAACAACTGTTTGAAGCCGCTGAAGCAGCAGGCCATCGGGTGTCGCCTGGCATCAATAACCCGGGCATTCGGCAGGATCAGCCTGATGAGGCCAATGTGCAGGAAGTTGTTTGGCATCTTGTCGATGAAATGAGGGGCGTTCGCTCGATAGACCTGGGTCTCTTGCAGATACTGTTCGCCGAATTTAGCGAAGTAGTCGGTTTCCAGTTCAGCAAGAATTTTAGGGTACTGAGGCTCTTCCCCGTCGACTGGGACTGCCCGTCCTCTCAAGCGTCGCGCCAGGCTGAGGATATTAGGTAACTCCAGAGTCCCGTCAATCTGGGAGTGAGAAGCAAGGATCTGTTCCAGCAATGTGCTGCCTGCCCGCGGGAGCCCGAGGATGAAGATTGGATCCTTCGCCGGGTGACCTGCCTCACGACGCTGCTCGAACAGTTCAGCGGTGCAGATGGATTTCTGGTGCGCTACCCGTTTGGCTATGTCCGGCATCTGGTGCTTGTGGAGCTCGTGATTGATGGCGTTACCTCGTTGGTAGTGGTTGAAAGCCAGGTCAAACTGAGCATCGTCTTCATAGGCCTTGCCCAGAGCAAAATGCATGTGGACCTTGTCGACGTCTGATGTCGCTTCACTGACCACGTAATGGTTCAAGTGACTGATTTCGCTGTCAGTGAAACGATAGGTCTTGGTATTCGCCAGGCTCCAGAAGGCGTCGCCGTAGTCCGGCGGTAACTGGTATAGATTCTGGTCGGCAGCGATGGCGGCCGGCAGGTTCCCCGATGTTTTCTGTGCATGTCCCAGCAGCAGATAGGTATTCTTGAGATTGTGTTTCTGCTTAACGAGCCCCTGGTAGAGGGAGATTGCACCCTCGGTATCGCCAATACCCAGGCGGGTAGCACCACGCAGTAATTTGAATTCGAGGTTGTCAGGGTGATCCTCAACCAGTTCTTGCGCGACTTTATCGGCTGCTTCGAACTTCTGCCGCTTCAGCAGTATGTTAGCGAGGTCAAATCTTGCACCGATGTGATCAGGTTCAAAGTTGACCGCACTATCAAGGAAAAACTCAGCGTCATCGATAATCCTGGCTCGATCAGCGATCTCTGCCAGCAGGCGTAAGGCTTCCACATGCTGCTTGTTTGATTTCAGGAAGCTGCGGCAGATCCTGTCAGCCATACCCAGGTTGTTCTGGTTAAGGGCACTCTTTACCGCGACCAGGGCTTCCGGTAGAGCCTGCAGTTCCATCACTCGCTGCTCGGCGATCTGTTGATTGGCTGTATCGCCAACCATTCGATACAGCTTTGTCAGAGGCTGCCAACTGCTCAGCATGGCCGGGTCGCGCCGAACCGCTTCTGCGTAACCCTGGATGGCTTTCTCTGCGTTCTTGGCTGCGACGTGTATGTGGCCGATCTCCTGGTAACCGCGAACGTGGTCAGGGTTAACGCGTAAAAGAAGCTTCAGGGTTTCAAGCGCGTCCGTTCGTAGTCCCAGGCTGCGTTGGCACACAGCCCGGATGTAGAGCGCCGCCGGGTTGGTGTTCAATGTGTCACTGCCAGTCTCGAGGCGTGAGAGTGCTGAATCGAATTGACCCTGTTTAGCGAGCTGCTCAGCCTCCTCGACGATAGTGGTATCTTGATCCGTCATACTGCTTATTAGTTTAACAGGTCAGCACAAGTCGATGCTGGTCAGTCAGAACCGGCTTCGTCAAAAAAAAGGCGAGCCATGGGCTCGCCTTTCAGAGTCAGAAGCTGCTGATTCGACTAGTCGAAGTCGTAGCTCAGACGAAGACCGCCAGTAAGAGGCCGGTTTGTCGATACCGTTGGCACGTAATCAAACGTCGATATGTGGACAATGGCTTCCTCGTTGGTGACGTTATCGACAAAGAGTTCCACGCCCAGGTTGTCCATCTGGAAACCAACAGCGATGTTGACCAGCGTGTAGGCCTCCTGAACATAGCGGGCGTTCTTGAAGAATTGCCCGTCTGCGGTCAGCCCAATCGAATCAGGCAGCGCTGTTGCCACTGAACTGGAGCCGAAGGTACCACTGTGCTCTTTGATCTTAAGGCCAGTGCGTTGCCCATAGACTCGAGTAGCAACGTCCTCTGCCAGGTACGCGTTACCGACGATACCGGCAAAACTGTCATCAGTATGGGAGATTGCCACCTGAACATAGGCATCCGCGTTAAGGGACTCCAGTCGGAAGTCGTAGCGGGCCCTGATGTTGAAGGAGAAGTCTCCCGTATAGGGCAGTTCGCTGCCCACTGGAGCAGCGATACCTTCCAGCTGTGGATTCAGGCTGGTGATCTCCGAGTCTACCCAGGCCATGGCACCGGATATGGTGAGGTTTTCAGTTGCCAGCCAGGTGAAGTCAGCGTCGATACCTTGAACTTCCGCGTCACCAACGTTCTCTATGAAGACCAGGAAGGCCACGTTCGATGGGTCGAAACGGGTGGTCTGAAGGTCGTCGATTTCTGAATCGTAGTAGGTGGCGTTGAGGCGGACGGTCCCGTCGAAGAAGTCACCCTTGACACCGAGTTCGAAGTTAGTCATCTCGTCAGTCAATGCCACGGCGGGGACGAAATAACCTTCAAATGGACCGGTCTGGTTCCCAGAGAAGGTTCCGGCGTTTCGATTAGCAACCGGTGGCCTGAAGCCTTCTGACCAGGTAGCGAACAGCATGACGTCTTCACTGACGTGCCAGTCGGCTGAGATACGGGAGATGGTATCTGATTGATTCAGAACGCCGTCCGCTCCGAGTCCCTTGGCAGGAATAACCGGACCGTCTGTTCCGTTCACAAAACCCGTTGAACCGATATTACGCAGACGCTGAGTCACGTGGTTATCGAAGGAGTTACCGTCACAACCGATCGTTCCGTCCGGACGTACGCCCTGGGTAGGGCCAGAGAAGGTTGCGGCTGGACCAAGACCTGCCGGATTGACGTTTTTACAGAAGAAGGAAGAGCCTGTTGCACCCTGGAATTCAAAGTCGAGATCATAGTCTCGTGCGCCGACGCGAATTGCGAAGTCGTCTGTCAGGCGCCAGGTAATCTCGCCAAAGTAAGCGAACTGTTCTTCTTTCCTGGTGAAGTCGTTGATGAAGATTGTCGATGCTGACCTGGAACTGGTATTACCCACACCTTCGCGCGGGACGGCAGAAACGATACCTCCACCGCCTCCAGGGGTAACCGCGACGTCAAAGCCTGCGTCCACGGCACCATCGTACTGGAAGGCACCACTCGAATTGGTTTCCATATCATCGATGAAGACACCTGCCGTGAAACTCAACACTCGATCAGGATCACTGGAAACACGAAATTCGTGTGACGTTCTTTCATTTGTGGTGTTATCAACGTAGCGCTTGGTGAAATCGTTCAGGACCTCAGCGCCCCCGGCTGTATAGGAGAAAGGGGAACCGAGATAGTAGGCCTGATAGCCGCCACCAAAGGTGTACAGCGTGTAATCGGTGACGTTAAAAACTTCTCGGTCCAGAAATCCGCCCGTGTAGATGATGTCCAGTTCTGCGATGCGACCACTCACCGTCCAGGTTGTCAGGCCGAATTCGTCATCGAGGCGGTCTGGTGAGTAGAGCTGTGACTCATCCTCGTCCATTACCGGGCTATATTCCCAGGTTCCGGAGGTGGAGAGTTCCTGTTCCGTATGTTGCACCAGTACGTTCCAGTCATCGCTGAGATCCCACGACAGGCTCATGCGACCACCGCGGTACGTGGCCTGGTTCCAGTCGTCTTCGATCAGGGGCCCATTTTCTGACCGAACAACTTCTGCCGTTGGTGAGATGGTAGATGCGCTGCTGATCTGGTTTCGGTTGATCACCTGGATCAGGTCGAGATCATTGCTATTCCATCGACCAGCGACGTTATCAATCCAGCCGCCCTGGTCATCATTGTAGACAACGACGCGTGCGGCGAGATTGTCAGTCAGAGGGACATTGACAAAGGCTTCGACCGATGTGCTCGAGTCACCGCCCTGGGTCATGCTCATCGTTGCATCGAAGCCACCGTAAAATACGCCCTGTTCTGGCTTATTAGTTATCAGCCTGAGCGTACCTGACTGCGAACTGGCACCGAACAGTGTGCCCTGAGGACCTGGCAATACTTCCACACGGTCAATATCCGCGGCGTATACATCCAGGTTACGTGCGCCGAAGGAGACAGGTTGCTCGTCAAGGTAAAGCGCAACCTGAGGTGCGGAACCCTGTACAGAAGAAACGGTGGTATTGGATTGCTCCGTCGCGACCCCGCGGATGTAGATTTCGTTACGACCCGGTCC
>CAXPUI010000011.1:0-2324 GCA_964220205.1 Candidatus Allofontibacter communis
CCTCCATCAGCACCCCAAGAGCGAGTAACGCCTGCAGCCACCCTGAAACCCTGGCATTGTTTCTCTGTTGCTCCCTGCTCTGATACACCATTAGAAATGCGAGTCCATATACGCTGGCATCAGCCAGCATGTCGAGCGAATCGGCAATCAAACCCGCAGATTCAGCTATAACGCCAGTAATAAGCTCGAGAATAAACATGAGCCCGTTAATCAGGAGCAACAGCTTTAAGTCACCGGCCTCCTGATCTTGTTGTGCAAATACAAGTGTGTCGTCCTCTTTGATCTGTTCGCTCTCAAGAATCGAAGCATCGAGTCTCAGCGGCGAGAGTCGGTCCAGAACCTCTTCGGGGGAAAGTGTGTGCAAGACCCGTATCTCCCGAGCGGCCAGGTCAAACTCGAGGCCCCTAATTTCTGCGACGTCCCGCAGCGCCATGCGGATGATACCCTCCTCTGATGGGCAATCCATTTTGGCGATGAGAAATCGTGTTGACTCCAAGGATTTTGTCATCTCGTTGTGTGCATCGGGGGTCAAATTTAACCTAGTACTGGGATGAGTCAGTTGCGTCGCGCTGACTACCCCCCGGCAATCTGGGTGTGTTGATAAATGTCGCCACCCAGTGAATAAAGATGATCAGCATCAGATTCTCCTGCTCAGCAAACTGTCGACTAAGCGCCACCCCGCCAATGAACGCGAGCAGACACCACTGCCACTTCCAGCGCAGGGTAAAATAATGGGCAACCGCAAAAATCAGGTTACTGACAATGACGCCGGTCATCAGCGTGGCTCCGCTGCTTACAGCAAAGTACGGCAACGCCAGGCGAAAGACCCATTCTTCCCAGGCTGAGACAGCACCCAGGTAGAGCACCCACCCAGCCTTCTCGATTCTCCAGGCTCGGTCAATGTACCAGGCATAGAGGTTCAGACCGAAAAATATCGCGATGCTGACGCCGATAATATGAAGCGGGTTCTCGATGGCCTGCGCCAGCCCCGACTCCAAAATCGACCACGACCCGGGCAGTGCAAAGCAGGCAAGGCCCAGCAATGCGCCTGGCAGACCATGGCGGTAAGCGACCGCACGAAAAGAACTCAGGCGTGAACCGGTAAAGTCCGCTTCTCGCTGGAGTCGGCGCTGGCTGGATGCCAGATCCCTTTGTTCGACCTCATTCATCCTGAAAATTCACAAAGGGTGAGGTAGGCCACTTTAGGCTCAATCGATTTCATAGCGCTTCATGGCAACCTAACGGGCTTGAGGCATTACTGGTTGAACACCGGTTTACGTTTTTCCATGAAAGCGCGCATGCCCTCCATCGAATCAGGTGTACCCCGGTTGGCAACAACCGCGTTCATTTCATCCTGCATCGACTCCGCCAGCGTCCTGGTTTCAAAGCCGACAATCACATCCAGCATAGACTTCACGGCCTGACGTGGCTGGGCCGCGAGTTCTTCACCCAGCGCCTGTGCGCGAGCCTTAATGTCCGCCAGCGGGACGAGCTCAGTGACAAGACCAATTCGGTAAGCTTCAGCACCATCAATCTTTCGGCCTCGCAGAATCATATCCACCGCATGGTTCCGCCCCACTACCCGGGGCAGGCGTGCCGAACCGCCCCACGCTGGCACACTGCCGAGATCCATCTCCGGCAAACCGATCTGCGCCCCCGTGTCCGCCGCAATACGGAAGTGGCACGCCAACGGCAGTTCCAGGCCGCCGCCCAGGCAGTAACCAAACAATGTGGCGATAGCCGGCGTGCCGCCCTGCTCGATCATATCGAGAACGCGATGACGCTGACCAAAGAACGCTTCAGGACTGCCCGCACGTTTTACACCTTCCGGAATCTGCTTCAGATCCATGCCTGCCGAAAAATGATCCAGTCCTTCTGCCGTCAATATGATGGCTCGAATGCTGTCATCAGCCAGCACGTCGGGGAGTTGCTCTTCCAATCGATCGAGGTACTCAAGGCTCATCAGATTCCAGGGGGCCCCGTTGATACTGAAGGTCGCAACGTTGTTGGTGACGGTATAGAGATATGGATCAGACATCGTTTTTCCTTGTTAATCTAAGACGCGGTGTCAGTTCCCTTGCATCACCCACCCTGCATCAACCAAGCGCCCATCGGTTCCACCAGCTCGATGTTTAGCTGGCCTGCGAGACCGGCGGTCCGATGCACCGCCGAAGCCTGATAGTCTTTCGAGCTGATCATCTCTAGCATCGCCTGGCGCGACGGATACATGGCAATGGCCGCGGAATCCCAGAGTTCTTCAACCTCACCGAGCATGAGTCTCTCTACGCTGGCAGAGAACATCGGCGCACCGCCAACCTTTTTCA
>CAXPUI010000012.1:0-2251 GCA_964220205.1 Candidatus Allofontibacter communis
CGGTTGAACCTGATCGATCTGCATCGGGCTCAATTGCGCGCCAGGGTGCCGCGTCGCTGGTTGGTCAAGGATTTGGGTGGCCTGTTGTACTCAACGTTGGAGAAACCCCTGACAAAGCGCGATATCCTGAGGTTTGTGCGTACCTACAGCGGCGGTCTGGCGACTTTGCAGGACAATAAGGCTTTCTGGAAAGCTGTTCTCCGCAGGGCCCGGAAGCTTTATCTGCAGGATCATGATGTGATCCCACCGGATATCGCTGCCAGGTTGGAAATACCCTGAACTGACTACATGGTTGATTGATCTTGATGGCAATCTGGACACTTTGTGATCCATCGTTACATTCAGAGTTCGGCTCTATGATGCAGGCGATGAGTCTTCGTGGAGAAGAGATTAATGCTAACTGGATGAGTCGGTTGACAAGATTTGAGCACGGCGACGAGGTTTACTACATCAAGAGTTATGCCAGTCGAGGACGGGGTCTCAGACGCTGGTTGGGTCGTAGTCGCCTGCGAGCGGAATGGGAGAATCTGCAGTTCTTCTCCCATCTTGGTATCGCCACGGCCCAGGTCGTCGCTTATGGAGAGACCGGACCTTGGCGATATCGAGGCGTGATTGTGACGCAAGGGCTGCCACGGACCCGCGATCTTGCCGGGCTAGTGGAAGAAGAACATGTCGCCCTGGATAACAGAAAATGGCGACTGGATGTCATTCGTCGTCTCTCAGGTGCAGTTCGTACCCTTCACGCTGCTGGATTCGTGCACAATGATCTAAAATGGCGGAATGTTCTTGTCGAACCAGAAACGGGAACGGGTGAAAGTCCACCAGGGGTTTTCCTCATTGATTGTCCGATGGGCCGCAAGCTCTGGGGGCCTTTGTTAAAGCGAGGCGTGATTAAGGACCTTGCCTGCCTGGATAAGGTGGCGAAGCATGCGTTGACTCGGGCCGATCGGTTGCGGTTTTACCTTGCCTATGTCGGCAGGAATCGTTTGCAGGATGGAGACAAGAGGGTAATAGGAAAAGTGGTACGGTTCTTCGAGGGACGCGAGTAATGAATCTGGTCGTAACGATGTCAGCATGGTGGCTGTTTGAGGATGTAGGTTCTTGAATAATCTGGATGCAGCCTCGCTGATCAAAGCCGGCAGGACGGTGAACGTGCCTTTTCAGCTCGCGATCTACAGGGACGATGGGGCCTCCTCTCTTATCCGAATTACCAAAATACTTCGGGTGCTCCCCGGGCGACGTATCGTCGCTAAAGCGGAAGATGAAGATCGCCACTACCTGGTCAAAATATTCATCGGTCGTGGAGCCCGGCGTTATGCCAATCGGGAAATCCGTGGTGTGCTTGCGATCGAAGATGCTGGTGTCAGAACACCATTTTTCGAGTGGCAGGGGCGCTTGCAGGCGGGTGGTGGAGAGATTCTGGCTTTTGAGTATATCGAGGATGCTAGCAGCCTGTTCGAGGACTGGCGTGTGTCAGATGGGGAGTTACGTCAGCGTTTAATGCAGGGCGTGATACCGGAACTTGCCAGGCTGCATGAAAGCGGCGTGATCCAGAGGGATATTCATCCGGAAAACTTTCTCATTCAGCAGGACCGGGTATATACCATTGATGGCGGCCATGTTGTTCGAAGCCTGCACCTGAGTCAGGCACGAAGCCTGGATAACCTGAGCCTGTTTTTGGCTCAATTTCAAAGCGACATTGATGAGTCTATTCCTGCCTTACTTGCGCTTTATGAATCAGCCAGAGGCTGGCCGCGGCACCCGAAAAGGTTGGGCAATCTACTGGCCCGGGTCGGCAAGCACCGGATGGACCGCAAGCAAGACTACATAGCGAAGGCTTTTAGGGATTGCACACGATTTGCCTGTCAGAAAGAATTCGGTCGGTTTGTAGTTTGCGAACGTCACTGCGATACGCCAGGGCTTCGCGAAGTGATCAATAATCCCGATCAGGCGATCAGTGGTGGACAGCTTCTGAAGCGGGGAAATTCAGCAACCGTTGCGATGATTGAAAGCGACCAGGGACCGCTGGTTATCAAGCGATACAATATCAAGAGCTATGGCCATCTGTTCACGCGCTTTTTCCGCAAGAGCCGGGCAGCGATTTCCTGGGCCAATACTTTTCGTCTGGAATTCCTTGGGATCAACACGCTGAAGCCTGTAGCGCTCATTGAAGAGCGCTTTGGCCCTTTTCGAGGGCGAGCATACTTCATTACCCAGTATGTTGCCGGGGATGACGCCAGTTCCCTGATTG
>CAXPUI010000013.1:0-2774 GCA_964220205.1 Candidatus Allofontibacter communis
GCTTAAACAGGAAAACTATCAGGTCGGTGTGATCGGCCCGGGAACTGGCCTGGGTGCTGCTGGCATGATAGGTCGGGATGACATGCAGGCGCCCCTGGTTACGGAAGCTGGGCATGTCAGCTTTGCGCCGCAGACAGACCTGCAGGTGGAAGTCTCGCGTATTCTCCATGAGCAGTATGATCGGGTCTCTAATGAGCGTGTCCTCTCTGGCCCTGGCCTGGAAAATATTTTTGGCGCGCTGCGCAGCATTAATGGACTGGATAGAAATGGGTGGACAGCGGCTGACATTTTTTCCCGCGTGCAGCGTGACCCGTTAGCAGAGCAGGCGACGGCTGTAATGTTCGAAATTCTCGGCCAGGTTGCGGGTGACTTTGCGTTGTCGATGGGGGCTTTCGACGGCATTTTTCTGGGCGGCGGTATTTTGCAGAAAAACCAGTCTTTGCTGCTCCGAAGTGACTTTCGCCAAGCATTTGAAAACAAAGGCCGACAGCGTTATCTGATGGAAACTATTCCAACGTCGTTGATTACACATGAACAGCCGGGGCTGCTGGGTGCGACAGCCTATGCCATGGCGAAGTTCAGTTCGGGGCGTTGAGCTCATGCCGATAAAACACATTGTGACCATGGGCGTTGCAGGTTGCGGCAAGACCACTATTGGAGATGAGTTGGCCCGGCGGCTTGGACTGCCTTTCTTTGATGGTGATGACTATCATCCAAGCGTTAATGTTGAAAAGATGTCCGCGGGTATTCCGCTTACCGATGATGATCGAGGCCCCTGGCTGTCGGCATTGTGCCAGGTCATGCAGGAACATCCCTCTGGTTCAGTGATCAGCTGTTCTGCATTGAAACGCAGTTATCGGGATTTTCTTCGGCAACAGCCGGTGACCTTTGTCTTTCTCGAGGTGCCGGAGTCGGTGATACTTGAGCGGGTTCAGTCACGTGAGCACTTTTTCCCTGAATCCCTGGTCAGGGATCAGTTTGTCAGTCTGGAAATACCCGATGAAACGGAAGCCCTGTGTATCGATGGTTGTTTGGGTGTTGATCAGATCTGCCAGAAGCTTGTCGAGACGTTCGTCGACCAGGCGATGTGAAATCAGGTCTCGGTTCCGCGTCATCTGCGCATAGCGGTTTCGTTCAGTCTGCCATTGTAAACGGAGAGACACATGGCGATGTGATCCTGGAACATGGATTAATGGGGTTGGACTCTGAATCCTCGTCGTGTCGAAGTGGCTCCTTAATAGCGAGTTCGTGCAGATTTCCCTGGGCTATGAAATTCGATGACAGCATAATCTTTTGGTCATTATCTTCTGATCATTGCCTGAAGATCATCGCGGGTTTCTGCCAGTTGAAAGGTTAAGCTTGAAGGTATCCGTTGAGACTGATCGGCGAGGACGCCGGGGTAGGTCGCTGACAGGGCTAATAGGCAGTATACTGCGATGCAGTCGGTGGGCTAACTGGCCCGTAAAAGAAGGAATCGTTGTGGAGTCGATCATTAAACTAATACTCTCGCCGCTGGCCTTTGCTCTCGGTTTTATCTGGCCGTTGACAACGCAATCCTTGGTTGCGCTGCAGTGGTTGCCAGCGGGGCCGTCGGCTGTTCTGGCTGGCGCGCTCGTCGCCACTACCCTGGGTTTAGTCGCTCAATTCAGAGGGAGTTGGATATGGGTGAAATAGCAGAAATTGATAACTGGGATGATCTGTCTCTTGAAGAACTCGATGTGCTCGAGAGAAAAATTGCCGGGCAATACATGGGTATAGTGCCCTGGGGAGCAGTCGCTTGGGGCTTGGGCAATTGCGTGGTGTTTATCTCCCTTTTTCCCCTGGTGCTGATGGATATTATGCCGCTCTGGCTGGCCTTTCCGATCGCAACGTTGAATGTAGTACTGTCCTACCTGCCGTCCCATGAGGCGCAACACAACATTATCGCAGGTAAAGGCAGGCCACTGCGTTGGCTTAATGAATTGGTGGGACATGTATCGACGATTCCCCTGGTGTATCCCTATAGAGTGCTGCGGGCGACGCACATGGAACACCATAAGTACACCAATGACCCCGAGAAGGACTGCGATATTGATACACATGCCCGGTCAAATCTTCATTTTATATGGAAGATGGTCTGGAACCGGCAGCCTGCTTCAAACAGAAGCTCAGCTTACGGCCGATCGCTGGAAAGAACGGGTCAGGAACACCTGGTCATTGATGCTATCCTGATGGAGTCAGCCTATCTGTTTATCATGTTTGGTATGGCGTGGAGCGGACATGCGATAGAAGCATTCTTCCTCTGGTGGCTGCCGAAGTTCCTGGCTGAGTTTCACCTGATCTATTATCTTGCATGGAAACCGCATCACCCCGGGGTCGAACAGGGTCGATATCGAGATACTCGTGCCTTCAAAAGTCGGTTAGGCAATGTTTTTTCTGCAGGTATGCAGTACCACATTATTCATCACCTGTACCCACGTATACCGCTCAGTTTGACGCCTGCGGCTTACCGAGAGTTAAAGCCGATCCTGGAGCGACGGGGTTGTGAGCTGGGAGGGCTGCAACACTAGCTTAAAAGAAAAAGAGAGCTGCGAAGAAACAGAACAAAGAAAAAAGAGAACAGAAAAGAGAAGCAAAGAGAAGAAAAGCACGGAGAGGAAGATGGAGCACGCGCTGCAAGTCGAAATTCTGAAGGAACTGAGGGCACAACTCGATGAAGATCGTAATGTTGATGCCGGTGTTCAATACCGGATGCCAACAAGTTCATATGTCTGTCCGGAACAGGCGCAGAGAGA
>CAXPUI010000014.1:0-4054 GCA_964220205.1 Candidatus Allofontibacter communis
CTGTTCTAACTCTCTGGCTCGCCGGCTGTGAGCGCGAACAGAACAATGCAGCGCAACTGAGAGCCGCGTTACCACGCCCCGTGTTCGACACCGATCACACCATCGTTCATCGAAGGCCAGCCTCCAACCCGGACAGGAACGCTTACTATGGGGACCTTCACGTTCACACCAAATATTCCTTCGATGCCTATGCGTTCGGCACGCTGGCGACGCCGGACGACGCCTATCAGTTTGCCAAGGGCATGCCTATACCTCATCCAGCCGGCTTTACCATGCAGATTGAGGAGCCACTCGACTTCTACGGCGTAACCGATCACGCCATGTTTATGGGCGTAGCCGCCGTTGCGGCAGATACCACGAGTGATATTTCGACATACCCTTTCACCAAGAGCCTGCATGACCTGAATGCTCCTGACAATATGGATCGCTGGAGCCTTCCAGAGCGGATGCAGAGCTTCGCCGGACTTCTTACCGGACTGATTCCGGGCATTCTGTCCGGCGAAATCGATCAGGAGGAGACGCTGGCAATCACCCGGGACGCCTGGTCTGACATCGTCAACGCCGCTGACCGGCACAACGACCCTGGTCGGTTCACAACCTTTGTTGCATATGAGTACACAACAGGCTCTGATGACCAGGGCAACCTGCACCGGAATGTTATCTTCAAGGGCAGCGATGCTGTTCCCGAAATACCCTTTTCGCGCCTGCACTCGAATAACCCCGAAGATCTCTGGGACTGGATGGACAAGCTACGCGAAGACGGCGTTGAATCCATGGCAATCCCGCACAACTCGAACGGCTCAAATGGCCAGATGTTCACAATGGTCGACTGGGCTGGCAACCCGATTGACGAAGCCTATGCCCAACAGCGCATTCGCAATGAACCGCTGGTTGAAATCACACAGATCAAGGGCACATCAGAAACCCATCCCACGTTATCAACCCGCGATGAGTGGGCAAACTTCGAGCTGATGGAATTTCGCGTCGCCACGACGCTTCCCAGTGCAGCGGCAGGCAGTTATGTCCGCGATGCCTGGAAACGGGGCCTGGCCATAGAAGCCCAGGGTATTACCAACCCCTATTCATTTGGCGTCATCGGGTCTAGTGACACGCATACGGGAGCTGCGCAGAATGATGAAGCTGACTTCAGCTCAAAGCTGGGCGTACTGTCAGCTGACGCCCAACTGAGGGGGTCTGTTCCTTTCGGTCCAGTGGAGGGCTGGCTCTTCAACAGACTTGCCCCACAGGCCATGACCGAGGTTGAGGGCAAGACCTACGTGGGCGGTGCTCAACCAACTTTCGGTGCTTCTGGCCTCGCGGCAGTCTGGGCTGAGGAAAATACCCGGGAGGCCATCTACGCAGCGTTCCAACGCAAGGAAACTTTTGCCACCAGTGGCCCGAGGATCAAACTGCGCTTCTTCAGTGGCTACGGGCTCCCCGATGATCTTTTCGACAGTGCAGACACCGTTACGAGGGCTTACAGTCTCGGTGTCAGCATGGGTGCCAGTCTTCCTGCCAACCAGGCAGACAGCCCGCCCCTTCCTCGTTTTGCCCTTTGGGCCCAGGCCGATCCCAACAGCGCCCCCTTACAACGCCTGCAGATCATCAAGGGCTGGATCGACTCAACTGGGGAAACCCACGAAGCTGTTATTGATGTCGCCTGTGCTGGTGGCCGCCCCGTGGATCCCGACACCAATCGCTGCCCGGACAACGGTTCAACCGTTGACCTGACAGATTGCAGCACCGAGGCCGACACGGGGAGCACTGAGCTTCGCGCCTTATGGACCGACCCGGACTTCGATGCCAGCCAGCGCGCGTTTTATTATGCGCGCGTCCTCGAAAACCCGACCTGTCGCTGGAGCACCTGGGATGCGATTCGGTCAGGGACTGAACGCCGTCCTGACTTGGCAGCTACCCTGCAGGAGCGGGCCTGGTCATCACCGATTCACTATGCACCCTAAGCTGTCGCACCCTAAACTGTCGTGAGCTTCAGGATCGGCATGCCGCCCTCCTCGACAGAAGGTTGCATTGCCCCCAGGGACATCGCCTCGACAATCAGCGCCATCATCACGTAAGCACCAACCAGGTGCCCTATTCTCTGACTACTTTCAAAGGCGACTGTCCGACTCAACCACTCCTAAACGAGCCCCAGCGGAAGACCGGACAACCTCACGCACTCAACAGATGGTCGGGTCGACGGAGTTCCGGTGCCAGTCCTTCACCCATCATGTCAATAAAATTGTCAGCGTAGAAAGCATCCAGTGCCGCTGGCGACAGGCCTTCAAGGGTTTCGCTGAAACGCTTGACCGGATTACGACCACCTTCAACATGGGGATAGTCGGTTGAAAACAGGCACATGTCCTCGGAGGAATTACGAATAATCCATCCTGCATCTTCGTGTGGGTAAGGCGTGACCCACAACTGTCGCCGCGCAATTTCCGAAGGTTTTGCAGATAGCTTCTGCAGACGCTCTTCATTCTTAACAAACGCATGCGCTGCCGAGTCGATGTTGCGCAACCAGCCCGGCAGCCAGGAAGCCCCGAGCTCAATCGCCCCCCAATGCAAACTTGGAAATCGATCAAAAATGCCATCGATAATCAACGTCGCCAGCGTCTGCTGCACGGATGTTGAGATCGGCAGGTAGGTGACCGACGTAAAATTGGCATCTCCACCGTGAAAATCCGGTACAGCCGGCA
The DNA here is from genome assembly GCA_964220205.1 of Candidatus Allofontibacter communis. Classification (GTDB taxonomy): domain Bacteria; phylum Pseudomonadota; class Gammaproteobacteria; order Pseudomonadales; family Azotimanducaceae; genus UBA9659. Next base: position 2,697 of record CAXPUI010000014.1, read on the forward strand.
AACCGTTATTCTTGTAGGTCAGGTTGAGCTTCTCCTCACCGCCCACGTGAAAGAGTACGGGCAGCCCGGCTTCTTCGGCCATGGCCCACACCGGGAACAGGCCTACATGACTGGGAGCATGGTTCTGGGGACACCAACTCGGCACCATCAACGCCTTGGCGCCCATATCAATGGCGGCTTTAGCGGTCTGTTCAGCCCGATCAAAGTCCTCCAAGGGCACATAAGCGGTCGCCAGCAGTCGTCTGTCAACCGAGCAGAAGTCGGTCATCATTCGATTGTGGGCATGAGCTGCTCCATAGCAAAGTTCAAGATCATCCCCTTGATCAAAGCCGAAATTGCCGAGACAGAAAGTGGTAAACACCAGTTGACTGGCGACACCAATGTGATCAACAGCTGCTGGACGATCAGCCCGGAGAAACGCTCCCTGGGCATCGTAGTTTTTCCGCAACATGATGTTTTCTGCTGCGCTCGCCCGAAAAGCTTCATCCTCTTGACGTTTCAGAGCATCGTCGACTGCCAGTCGACTGCCCACCCGCACACCCAGGTTGGGATGAGCGAGAAACCGCTTCAGCAATTTTTTTTCGAAGTAGGGATCCAGACAATCCGACATTTCCATCAGGTGGCTGTCGGCATCATGGACAAGGCGTCCAGTTATATAGCTCATTAACAGGTCTCAATGGTCTTGCTCGGCGAGTACTATACTGCAGGCTGAGAATTTAGTCTGTAATTACGCCACGCGCTGCTACATGCGGGCTTCTGCTGCGGTATCATCGCAGCCAGTTAACGTCGAGCAGAAACAGAGACAGGAATTGGTTGTAGAGAGAGACCACCACGGCTTCGATGCCCCTGCCCCGCTGGGACATCCCGCGCGCGCAGGCCTGCCAGACGGCCAATCAACCGGGCCTGATATCGGCGAACGCCTGCCGGACTTTGTCCTGCCCGATGCGCACGGCCAGTCTATTGACTATCATCGCCACCGCGCTGGGCGAAAATCTATTGTCGTTTTTTATCGTTCTGCTGTCTGGTGACCACCGTGTTGGACGCAACTCGGGGAGTTGCGCGATGCCCATGATCAATTCTCCCGCAACGGTATCAGTGTGTACGCCATCTCGTATGACGACCAGGAAACACTGACCGAGTTTGCTGACAACCAGGACATGCCCTTTCCCCTGCTATCCGATATCGATTCCACGGTTATCCGTAAATTCGGCATCCTCAACGAAAAGGTCACGCCAGGCGACGCCTTCCTTTACGGCATTCCCTACCCAGGCGTCTACGTCACTGACGAAGAAGGCGTGGTTATCGCCAAATTCTTCCACGACTCCTACAAGAAACGGGACAGCGCAGAACGCTATCTG
>CAXPUI010000015.1:0-6014 GCA_964220205.1 Candidatus Allofontibacter communis
GATTCAGATATACAGCGAGCACCTCTCTTACACCAATGACGGGGGCCAACTGTACGACCTGCTGCCCATGCCCTTTACCGAGGAAGCTGTGCTCTACACCGCAGCGCGCGTCAAGCGGGTTCAGGAAATCCTGGAGCGACCGATTTCACTCGAAAACGTATCCTATTACCTGTCACCAAAGATCGACATGACAGAGGTTGAATTCATAGGAGCTGTGGTTGAGGAAGCTGACTGCGGTCTGTTGCTGGACGTCAACAATGTTTACGTAAATTCTGTCAACCAGGGTTACGATCCCATCGATTATATTCAGCAGCTACCGCTGGAGCGGGTGTCCTACCTGCACGTTGCCGGGCACTATGTCGAAGACGACGGACTGATTGTTGATACTCATGGCGCCGACGTCATCAGTCCTGTCTGGGATCTGCTGGCATCAACTTATGGACTGCTCGGCAGCGTACCGACTCTCCTTGAGAGAGATTTCAATATCCCTTCACTGGATCACCTGCTCACCGAGGTCGCCATGATTAAGGAACGCCAGCAGGTGTACCAACAGGTTCAGTGATGAGTGAACTGCGCAACCTCCAAAAGGCGTTTACCGAGCATTTGAGAAATCCAGACCAGGTGCCCATACCCCCCGGGCTCGATAAACGTCGGGTCGGCATCTACTCCGAACTCATCTTCAACAATGTCTCTGGCCTGTTATCGGACTTCTTTCCAGTGATCCATGGCATTCTGAACGACAGCCAATGGCACCGTATGGTTAGAGATTTTTTTATCTCCCATCAATCCCAGACCCCCTATTTCATGGAGATCGCCGGAGAATTCGTCGAGTACCTTACCCACAGTCAGTTACTGGCTGATTTGCCGGGCTTTCTCCCGGAACTGGCCCACTATGAGTGGATGGAACTGGCACTTTTCACCCTGGATGAGGAACTTCCAGGGTCTGCCCTACCAGCAAAATCACTCGCAGAGACACCGCTTGCTCTTTCGGCGCTGGCCCGACCACTTGCCTACCAGTATCCGGTTCATCAGATCAGCACCGATCTGCAACCTGCGAGTCCGGGCACCGAGCCTACGCTGCTGCTCATCCTGAGGGACATTGAGGAAAACGTCAGATTTTTTGAACTACAGACACTGGCCTTCCAATTGCTGACGCAGATAAAGCAGCAACCGGGTCTAGTACCGGTCGAGTGGCTGTCACAGGCAGCAGATCAACTCGGCGTGGTCGACAAGGTCAGCTTTATTCAGAACGGATCAGGTCTGCTCGCGTCCTTTAACGACCAGAGGATCTTTACTGCAACAGGAAGGTAACACGATGTTAGCGCTGCTCAACAAACTGCAGGACATGCTGGAGCTCACGTTCAAAGCAGGCTTCCTGGCACCGCTCTTACTGCGACTGTATCTCGCCCCTGTTTTCTACATGGCAGGCATCAACAAGTACAACAGCTTCGACGAGACTGTAGCCTGGTTCGGTAATCCGGACTGGGGCCTGGGACTACCAATGCCCTGGCTGATGGCTTTTCTTGCCACGGCGACTGAACTTGCCGGGGCGGTGCTCTTACTGCTTGGCTTCGCCACTCGCTGGATCTCCATACCCCTGATGTTCACGATGGTTGTCGCCATGTTCACGGTACATTGGCACAACGGCTGGCTGGCAATCTCGACGGGCAGCGGCTTGTTTGCCACGGAACGTACCATGGGCGCTATCGATCGACTCGACCGTGCTAAATCAATACTCCGGGAGCATGGCAACTATTCATGGCTCACTGAGAACGGGAGTTTCGTTGTGCTGAATAACGGGATCGAGTTCGCTGCAACCTACTTCATCATGCTGCTGGCACTGCTTTACCTCGGCGCCGGCCAATATGTCAGTGTCGACTACTGGATCGCCAGAAAGTACCGGAACCCGGCAGGGATATAGCCACACGGCAGCAACGCAGACGCTCGCAGCGAATCAGACGTTAAAGCGGAAGTGTATGACGTCGCCATCCTGCACAATATAGTCCTTACCTTCCTGGCGCCACTTACCGGCATCCTTCGCGCCAGTTTCGCCGTCGAACTCTATGTAGTCGTCATAGGCGATGACTTCTGCCTTGATAAAACCCCGCTCAAAGTCAGTATGGATGACAGCGGCTGCCTGGGGCGCGCTGACCCCCGCTTTTATCGTCCATGCTCGTGCTTCCTTGGGACCGGCGGTGAAATAAGTTTGAAGACCAAGCAGCCTGTAGCCCGCGCGAATCACCTTATCCAGGCCCGGCTCATCCATCCCCAGTTCCTCGAGAAATTCCGAGCGCTCCTCGTCATCCAGTTCGATAATTTCAGATTCGAGTTTGTTACAGATGGCGACGACTTCGGACCCCTCGGCTTCAGCAATCTGCTTAACGATATCGACCTGGGCATTGCCGGCCTGCCCCTCTTCATCAACATTGGCGATGTAAAGTACCGGCTTCATGGTCAACAGGTGCAGATCCCGTAAGGTCACCTGAAATTCATCCCCGGTCTCAAAAGTTCTCGCGAACCGACCCTCATCGATATGCGCCTGCAGTTTCTCCAGGTACTGGAGTCTTGCGAGTTCCTCCTTGTCACCGCTCTTGGCAACTCGTGACACGCGGTTGATAGCATTTTCAATGGTCTGCAGGTCGGCCAGCTGTAGTTCCGTATTGATCACCTCAATATCAGCCGCAGCGTCCACGCGGTTCGATACATGCGTGACGTTCTCATCCTCAAAACAGCGGACAACATGTGCAATCGCATCGGTTTGCCTGATATTTGCCAGGAACTGATTGCCAAGGCCTTCACCTCGCGACGCTCCTTCCACCAGACCAGCGATGTCGACGAACTCCATGGCGGTCGGAATCACCTTCTCTGGTGAAACAATGCCGGCAATCAGGTCGAGGCGAGGGTCCGGCATCGGCACCACGCCAGAGTTCGGTTCTATGGTACAGAAGGGAAAATTCTCTGCTGCAATGCCTGCTTTTGTCAGGGCATTGAATAATGTCGATTTACCAACGTTGGGCAAACCGACGATGCCACACTTGAATCCCACTAGATGCTTCCTCGTTGAAAGGGTTGTTCCGCATTGTGCAGGTGCTGCATGGCGCCCTGCCAGTCTCCTGCCACAGCCAGCGGTAACGCAAGCAACGCCTCATCGATACAGCGATCAACCATCTCACGATCCTGCCTGGAGACCTTGCCAAGTACATGGCCGGTCACACCAGCCTGGCTCCCGGGATGCCCTACCCCGATGCGCAGTCGGTTAAACGCCACACTACCACTCATCAGGCGGGAAATATCGCGCAGGCCATTGTGCCCGGCCAAACCACCGCTCTGCTTAAACCGGATTTTACCGGCGGGAAAGTCGATCTCATCATGAGCAACCAGAATGGCTTCCGGCGCGATCTTGAAGAAATTCACCAGAGCACTGACGCTTTTGCCGGATTCATTCATATAAGTGTCAGGCAAGAGCAGCCGAACTTCCCGTCCGGCAACAGTAACCTGCGCAAGCCGGCCGTAAAATTTCTTTTCCGCTTTAAAGCTGCCCCCGACGCGTTCGGCCAGGGCATCGACAAACCATACACCCGCATTATGGCGGGTGTCCGCATAGTCTTTGCCCGGATTGCCTAGACCGACAATCAGGTCAAGGGGTATCGAATGGCCTGGTGAATCCACACCCGTTGACGATCTTACTCGCCGCCGCTGTCATCGTCGTCACCGGCGTCTTCAGCAGGTGCGTCGTCTTCAGCTGCCGGTGCAGCGTCGACCTCGTCGACCTCTTCAGTACGCTTGGGCGCGTTAACGGAGACGACCACGTGATCGTGATCCGGTCCCAGTTGCAATGACGGAATAACCAGTCCTTGCGGCAAAACCAGTTCGCTCATGTGGATGGAACTGCCCACGTCAACATCCTCCACATCGACTTCAATAAATTCGGGTAAATCACCTGGCAAACAGGTAATTTCCACTGACGTCATGTTATGAGAAATGTTGCCGCCACCCAGGCGAACACCAACACAAGTTTCCTCATTAATAAAGTGCAGGGGCACTTCCACGGTAATCTCCTGATCCATCAGGATGCGAAGGAAGTCCGCATGCATGATGCGGTCCCTGGCGGGATGGCGCTGCAGATCCTTGAGGATGGCGTCCTCGGCATTACCATCTACATTAATCGTGATGATGTTGGAATAGAACGCCTCGCTTTCACAGGCCTTGTGCAGGTCCTGATGTCTAATCGATAAAGGTTGCGGTTCCTTGCCGGCTCCATAAAGGATAGCCGGAACCTGGTCCGCCTGGCGACGCAGGCGGCGGCTCGCACCTTTCCCCTTGTCACTACGCAGTTCTGCATTAAGCACAAAATCAGCCATTGTTAGCTCCTAGTTAGTCTACCGGCAATCGTTGCGACCACCATTGCCGGCTATTCATCCGGGACAGTTCCATTGACCAGGGTTGGACCAATTCCAGGGCCAACACTGGTAAGGGACTAAACTCCCGGTCTAAAAAAGCGCGGGTTGGATCCGTTTCTTGAAGAGTGCACTCAACGACTGCTCATTGTTGATGCGACGAATCGATTCCGCTAACTCATCGGCAATACTTAATTGCCGAATTCTTTCCATTACCTCTGCCTCTTCAGACAAAGGTATTGTGTCTGTAACCACCAGTTCATCCAGCGTTGAACCAGCGATGTTCTCCAGCGCCTTGCCCGATAAAACCGGGTGCGTGCAATAAGAGACTACCCGCTTGGCACCATTTTCTTTCAATGCACTGGCCGCAGCACATAACGTGCCCGCAGTGTCCACCATGTCATCGACCAGGACACAGGTGCGCCCGTCGACATCACCGATAATGTGCATGACCTCAGCAGCATTCGCTTCCGGGCGACGCTTGTCGATAATCGCCAGGTCTGCATCATCCAGTTGCTTGGCGATCGCTCTTGCCCGGACCACACCACCAACATCCGGCGACACAATCATCAGGTCCTCATAGTTCTGCCGCTCAATATCGAGCAGCAGGACGGGTGATGCATAAATATTATCCACCGGGATCTCAAAGAATCCCTGTATCTGATCTGCGTGCAGATCTATCGTCAGTACCCGGTTGATACCTGCTGACTGCAACATATTTGCAACCACCTTGGCGGTAATGGGCACCCTGGCTGAACGCACCCGCCGATCCTGCCGTGCATAGCCGAAATAAGGTATCACCGCAGTCACCCTTGCGGCTGAGGCCCTCTGCAGACAATCCGCAACGACCATCAGTTCCATGAGATTGTCGTTCGTCGGCGCACAGGTCGGTTGAATAACGAATACGTCCTTACCCCGAACGTTCTCCTGGATTTCAACGGCGATCTCACCGTCGCTGAAACGCCCGACATCCGCAGAACCCAGATCCATCCGCAGGCGATCGACGACCCGGTTCGCGAGAAGACGATGCGCGTTGCCAGAGAAAATCTTTAATTCAGCCACTGCCTTGGTCCCTATCGCGAATGTTTAACGAAAACCGAAAATGGCTGGGGTGGCAGGACTCGAACCTGCGAATGACGGGATCAAAACCCGCTGCCTTACCAACTTGGCGACACCCCAAACTTTTCACCCTTTGCGGGGCGCTCATTCTAACAGGGCCGGCTCAGCATCACCATTCGGCCCACAAAAAAGGCCGCTATTGTGAGGACGCAGAGGGTTGGTGTCAAATCAATTCACTCCCTGCAATTCCCAACGATTGACCTTCAGTTTGAGGCTCACCTCCGGGTGCTCAAGCTGCATCCGGGTCGGACCGTCTGCGGACAATTCTGTGACCTCAAACCGCCACGGCCTCTCAGCCACCACACCAATCCTGTCGGTGCGAACCCACAACGCCAGCTGCTGCCAGGGAAGAGCCAGGGCGTCTAGGTCATCACTGCCCTGTGGATGAGCGTCATCAAGATGATAGATACGACTGCCTGTATCCACGACCAGTTCACTTCCCTGAGACGATATCTGGGCTACCTTTAGCCCAAGCGGTCCGGTGAGTGCGATTTCATC
>CAXPUI010000016.1:0-3761 GCA_964220205.1 Candidatus Allofontibacter communis
GGAATCAGAGCAGCCACCTTACAATGGCGAGACCACATCCAACGGACCCTATCATGACAGAACGCAACGTCGACACACGGGAAGTCAACAAATTCGAGGAACTTGCCCGGCGATGGTGGGACAAGGACAGCGAATTCAAACCTTTACATGACATTAATCCCCTGCGCGTAGGTTACATCGCTGACCGCGTTGATGTGTCAGGGAAACGCATCCTCGATGTAGGCTGCGGGGGCGGCATACTCAGCGAGGCCCTCGCTGCTGCTGGTGGTGATGTCCTTGGCATTGATGCAGGCGAGCGGCCCTTGCAGGTAGCCAGACTGCACCGCCACGAATCAGGCCTGGATATCGATTACCAGCAGACAACCGTGGAAGAACTGGCAGCTTCCGAACCAGAGCCCTTCGACATAATCACCTGCCTTGAAGTCCTTGAGCACGTGCCGTCTCCCGGCTCAGTCATCCAGACATGCAAGGACCTGCTTAAAGCAGACGGCCATTTGTTCCTTTCCACGATCAACAGAAATCCCAAGTCTTACCTGTTTGCGATTGTCGGCGCCGAGTACATTCTCAATCTACTGCCCCGGGGAACTCATGATTACGACAAGCTGATTACACCTGCTGAGCTCGCAGCTTATTGTCGCTCCGCGGGATTGCAGATTGAGGACTTTACCGGCATGACCTATAACCCTTTAACCCGCATCTACAGGCTCAACAACGATGTCGACGTGAATTACCTCGCTCACGCAAGGCTGCTCTAGATGACTGATCTCCAGGACAGGATCATTCTGATCACTGGTGCAGGCGACGGCATTGGCAGGGAAACTGCGCTGCATGCCGCGGCAAACGGTGCCACCGTCATCCTTCTGGGCCGCACAACAGGAAAGCTTGAGGAGGTATTCGATCAGATTGTCGATGCCGGTCACCCGGAACCCGGTATAGTACCCATGGATCTCGCGACGGCGGGCGTCGAAGAGATCACTGAACTATTTGATGCCCTTGATCAGAATTACGGCCGCCTCGATGGCCTGCTGCATAACGCATCGATTCTCGGTGATCGTGTACCTATCGAACAATACCAACCCGTGCAATGGCAATCCGTGATGCAGGTCAACCTGAACGCGACGTTCCTGCTGACAAGGATTCTGTTACCAATACTACAGCGCTCCGATGACGGACGCCTGATCTTTACCAGTTCCAGTGTGGGCACCCAGCCTCGGGCCTATTGGGGTGCTTACGCTGTATCCAAGTATGCTGTCGAGGGGTTGGCGAAACTCCTGACCGAAGAACTGGAAAACACATCAACCATCAAGGTCAGCACGATCAACCCAGGCGCGACTCGAACCAGGATGCGGGCCGAGGCCTACCCTACGGAAGACCCCCGGGATCTGAAATCTCCGTCTGATCTTATGCCCCTTTATATGTACCTGCTTGGTCCGGACAGCCAGCACGAGCAGGGGCAGTATTTCGATTCCTCCTGGCAGCCTCCCCGCTGAAAGACAGGACGACTGCCCCGGTTGTCCGCTGCTGGCTGAACCGCAAACGATGGTGCCCGCCTGAGAAGAACAGCAAACCCCGGCTCAGGACAGAACGATCATCGACCAGAGTATTAACCACTTACTACTGGATCGGGGCAAGGAAACACTCGCTCCCTGAACCTCTCACTCCAGACCGGCCATCAGGTAGAGTTCGCGCACATCCCTGGGCTTGAGGTCCGTCCACTGTCCGGCCTTGACCGCTGACGGGATAAAGAAACTACCGAAACGCACGCGCTTCAGGCGACTGACCGTATAGCCCTGGGATTCCCAGAGACGCCTTACCTCGCGATTCCTACCCGCCATCAGGACCACGTAGTACCAGTTGTTGGCACTGCTCACGGATTCGTCGCTGTCCACGCCACGCCGGATATCGGTAAACTGAAAAATCCCATCCTCCAGCAACACACCCTGCTGCATCCGTTCGAGTGCCTCATCGGTGACATCACCAAGCACCCGAACCGCATATTCTCGATCAATATTCGCAGAAGGATGCATTAACCGGTTCGCCAGTTCACCATCCGTGGTGAACAGAATCAGTCCGCTGGTATTGAAGTCCAGACGCCCGACCGATATCCAGCGCTGGTTTCTCAACTTCGGCAGGCGGTCGAACACCGAACGTCTGCCTTCGGGATCGTCGCGAGAAACGATCTCGCCCTCTGGTTTGTTATAGAGCAGGTGCCGATGCTCCAGTTTCTTGCTGCTGAGCGCTTTACCGTCAACCTGGATACGTTCTTCACCTGTTACGCGATCACCCAGCCTGGCGACCTGATTGTTCACTGAAACACGGCCTGCTGATATCCAGCGCTCCATTTCACGTCGTGAACCCAGGCCGCGGGCAGCGAGCACCTTCTGAAGTTTTTCAGACACGATCAGTCTTCTGATGAGTCGGTGGGCACTCTGGCACTACTGATCGGCGTGATTTTTGCTGTTCGCGGTTCTTCCACTGGAGACTCATCCCCCCCCACTGAGCCTGACTCGGGCGCCTGATCCGCCGCCTCAGCATCATCCTCTGGGGCCGATGAAGTCTCTTGCGGGTCCGGCGAAAATAATGACCGGATGTTTTCCTGGATATTACTGACCTGCTCGGATACCGCATCCAGGTCTGCGTCATCGAGCCCGGCTACCTCGTCCTGCTCATCCAGGTTCACTTCAAGCGACCGGACTTCAATCAACTCTTCTTCCATCTCGAGTTCTTCTACACCTGCTGTCAGTTCCTTAATTTCAGACAGGCTGGGCAACTCATCCAGGCTGCGCAGGTTGAAGTAATCGAGGAAGTTACGGGTAGTGGCATAAAGCGCCGGGTGTCCTGGCACATCACGATGACCAACGACCCTGACCCACTCACGTTCTATCAGGGTTCTCATGATATTCGTGCTGACAGCAACACCTCGGATCTCCTCGATATCCCCTCTCGTTATAGGTTGCTTGTACGCAACTAGGGCCAGTGTTTCCAGAAGTGCACGCGAGTATCGAGGCGGTTTTTCTTTCCAGAGACGCGAGACCCATTCGCCATACTCAGTCTTGACCTGAAAGCGGTAACCCGAGGCGACCTGCTTTAACTCGTACCCGCGCTCAGCACACTCTTCTTCTATTTCCTTCAACACAGCCCGCACCTCGGACCGTTCCGGGACGTTTTTCTCGAATAGCTGCATCATCTGATCGACGCTCAAAGGCTGTTCCGACGCCATGATGGCGCCTTCAATAATCTGTTTCAGAGGTAGATTTTCCATGGCTTCCTAGAGGTTTGGCTCGACAGGTTCCATCGCACCGCTGCGTGCTTTGACGTGAATCGGTGCAAAAGGTTCTGACTGCACGATTTCCAGGAGAGATTCCTTGATTAACTCTGTCACCGCGATAAACGTCACAATGACTCCGGAACGACCCTCCTCGATTCGAAACAGGCCAGAGAAGGGAACGAAGTTCTCACCCGCCTGAGAGACTGCATCCAGGATATTCGACATGCGCTCCCTGGTAGACAGAGGTTCGAGGCTGATGTGATGGCTCGAAAAGTTCTCCGCCCGCTTGAGCACTCGCGAGAGTTCTATCAACAGATCCTGTAGCTGGATATCGGGCAGCGGTCGAGTCCTCTCCATCTCCGGAGCATCCGCCATTGCAACCCAGAAGTTTCGATTCAGGCGTTCGAGGGCATCAATATCCATGGCGGCCTGCTTGAAGCGCTCGTATTCCTGCAACTTGCGAATCAACTCTGCCCGGGGATCGTCCTCGTCT
>CAXPUI010000017.1:0-2616 GCA_964220205.1 Candidatus Allofontibacter communis
GCTGGCTCCAGCCTCCAGCAGCACAGGCAATCAGGTGATTTGACGCATAACCGGAATGGGGGCCAAAGGAGCCGAAACCGGATATGGTACAGAGGATGATCGCGGCGTTGTATTCGGTCAGCCTGCCATAGTCCATGCCACGCTGTTCAAGTTCCTCGAGCGTGTCTGAACTGACGACAATATCGAACTGGCTGATAAGTTTCTTGAAACGAGCCGGGTCGGCATCGATCTCGAGTCCAAGCGATTCTTTCGAGGTATGGAAAAAACTGAATTCACTGCTGAAATCACCGGCCCGAGGTTCATGTCGACGCATGGGATGGCCTTCGGCCGGTTCGACGAGCACCACATGAGCACCGAGATCACCAAGAAGCTTGGCACAGAATGCGCCGGCCACGTTCCTGCTGATGTCGAGTACTCTTATTCCGTCGAGCATGGGTAGTCGCTGACCTTTTACGACCCTGGAGATTTATCCTGATGGTCAGCTTACCCCAAGTGATTGCCTGTGTTGAATGAGTAATAGATGTTGAATGAGGGCGAGACTCATCGGTTTCCTCCCGATATGATGGTGTTTTGTTGCATTGTAACAGTGGAGGGAAAAATGGTCTGGCAGCCGGAAATTGAAGAAATCAATCGCCGTGTCGCTATGGCGCAGAAGATGGGTGGACAGGCTGGTATTGATGTTCAGCACGGCCGCGGTAAGCTCACGATCAGGGAGCGTCTTGACCTCTTTTGCGATGGGGGATCATTTCAGGAAATCGGTCGGCTTGCCGGTGCAGCTACCTATGAAGGCGATGAACTCGTCGATGTCCGACCATCGAATTCGGTTGTCGGGACCTGCAGTTTGAACGGCCGAAAGGTGGTGGTAAATGGGGGAGACTTCACCGTTCGGGGTGGATCAGCCGATGCTGCTATTGGCAACAAGGGTGGTCATGCACAGAACATGGCAAAAGACTGGCGTTTGCCTTATGTCCGCCTGTTGGATGCTACTGGAGGCAGCGTCAAAACGTTTGAGCAATTGGGTCGCACGTACATTCCGACCAACCCGGTGACACCGGGTATTGAAGATTTGCTCTGCCAGGTACCGGTTGTTAGTGCAGCGTTGGGTTCTGTTGCTGGCCTTCCTGCAGTCGATTCCTGTCTGTCCCATTTCAATGTCATGGTCAAAGGTATCTCCCAGGTCTTTCCGGGTGGCCCCCCTGTTGTCAAAGCCGCCCTTGGCATAGATATCTCAAAGGAAGACCTAGGGGACGAACGCACCCAGGTATACCAGGCAGGTGTCATTGATAATCTTGCGTCCACGGAAGAAGAAGCCTTCGATATGATTCGTCAGTTTCTGAGTTACCTGCCGTCAAATGTCTGGCAAATGCCGCCGCGGGTCGAGAACGGCGATGATCCCGCTCGCCGGGAAGAATCCCTGCTCTCAGCAATCCCGCGAAACAAGCGCCAGGTCTATGATCCTTTCAAGATTCTCGATGCGATTCTGGATAAGGATTCCTTCTTTGAAATTACTCCGCATTATGGTCGCTCTCGTATTGTTGGTCTGGCAAGGATTAATGGCTACCCTACGGGCGTAATGATCAATACCCCCAAGCGAATCGGTGGTGCGATGGATATCGCCGCGGGGACGAAGGTCATCAGGTTCCTGTCCATGTGCGATACGTTCCATCTGCCCATGGTCTACTTTGCTGATGAACCCGGATTTTTTGTCAGTCCTGAACAGCAGGCGTTGGGGATCGTGCGGGCAGGAGCGAAGATCCTCTGCGCTACGCTGCGTACCCAGATGCCCTGGTGTTCCGTGATTATTCGCCAGCTCTACGGTGTTGCCGGCCAGTGTCATGACAGGCCCAGCGGTATGTTTAAACGGGTTGCGTGGCCGTCTGGCCATTGGGGATCCATGCACATTTCGGGCGGTGTCTCTGCTGCTTATCGCAGGATCATCGACGAGGCGGACGATCCGGAAGCAAAACGACAGGAAATCGAAGCTAAACTGGATGCCCTCGCGTCCCCGTTTAAAACAGCCGAAGCCTTCAACATAGAAGATATTATGGATCCTCGGGATACCCGTCCTATGCTCGCGGAGTTCCTGGAGATGGCTCAGCCAATGATCGAAACTCAATTGGGACCAACCTCGACTCCCTACATGCCGTGAGGTGATGATGAAATTAGCGGGTGCAGATGCTGCGTTTGATATCGTCTGGGATAGACACGGTATTCCGCATGTCTACGCCAGTACGATAGCGGACGCTTATCGGGGCATGGGCTATGCCGCTGGCCGGGAACGTCTCTGGCAGATTCACCAGAGTACAGCCTACGCTATGTGTGAAGCTGCCGCATTGCTGGGCGAGCGGTTTGTCCCGCAGGATGCACTCCAGCGAGCCTGCAATGTTCACGGTGCCTATACCGGATTACCTGACAGTGAGGGAGACTGGATTGCGGATGCATACCTGGATGGTTTGAATGCGGTGGTTGACGCTCTCGATGAAATTCCTCCGGAATTTCTCCATGCGCGTGCGACCCCGCGTCGCTTTAACCGCGCCGACATAGCGGCCCGTTATCGCTTTACCTCGGGGTTTCAGCACAAATCAGATCGGAAGAGCACACGTCTGAACTCCAGTC
>CAXPUI010000018.1:0-3406 GCA_964220205.1 Candidatus Allofontibacter communis
AATAAACGCTGGCCAGAACATACTCGGCGAACATACCACGAATATAATCCAGAACCCCGTATTCATCTAACAACTCCAAAGGAATTTCAGGCTCCTCACGAATCTGACCTACCAGGTGCGGGCCATAGGATCGGCGCTGATCATCACCAAGCAAAGCGGATGAAAGGGACAGAAGATTCGTATAAACCGACTCAGGAAGACGAGTCTCCAATATGTTGGGTCCGAATGGCTTAGAGATACGAAAATCATTCTGTTGGTGGGAAAAGTAGGCATTCAGCCCGGGCAAGTTAAATTCTGGTGCTCTTGACATAGTCCTGGGTAAATAGTCCTGGGTAAAAAGTCCTTGGGTAACCTGACGCATATAGCTCCATTAAACTCTCCATAAAACCGCGCCGATTGCAACGAGGGTCGCTCTTTTATGCACGGTGATGCTGTCGCCCATCGTCAGCACGCCATTCGTTCTTCTTCATTAGGGCTACAATTTTTCTATGAGTGCTACATTTTCGATGCATTGACCGTTGATGAATTGACCTTTGATAAACTGACCGTCCAACAGTCATGCAGCGTCGTTGAGACAGGCCGCAGGGCCTGTATTTTGCCCTCTAAAGATCCTGTATTTGCCCCCTTATGATGATGATTTCCCTGTTCATTTTGATTGAAAACTGAAGAAAAAAGGGAGATAATCGCGCGCTTGTGCATCGCGTACAAAACCTGCGAGCCATGTACAAGACTGACTTAGCCAGAAATACAAACGGACACGATAATAAATATTGTGGTTAAGGTAGTTATAACACGCTCAATTAACTGCAATCCAAGGAAACTACATTGGGGGTTACAATGAAGAAAAAGCCAATAGTAGCAGCCATTCAGGCTGCCTCGCTGGCGCTGGCAGGCACCTCCTTCGCCGGCTATGCGTATGGTGAAGAAACAGAGGCTATTGAGGAAGTCGTTGTTACTGGATCAAGGATCCAGCGCGCGGTTTCAGACGCACCATCACCTATTACCGTAATTAACTCTGAGGACCTGGAATTATCCGGATTCACCAACATCGCGGACGTCCTGAGGAATACCACGTACAATTCATTTGGTTCATTCCGTGAGCGAAGTGGTACCTCGTTTGGTCAGATCGCCCTGGTCGACCTGCGTGGTATGGGCCCTGGACGAACAGCCGTCCTGATCAACGGCCGCCGCGTACCCGGCAACCCATTTACGGGTACGTCAGCGGTGGACATCAACTCGATTCCCCTGTCTGCTGTAGAGCGCATCGAGATCCTGACCGATTCTGCGTCTGCAGTGTACGGCTCGGACGCGTTGGGTGGTGTCATCAACTTCATCATGAAAGATGACTATGAAGGCGCCGAAGTCACTGTCGGAGGCACAAGACCTTCAGCTGACGGTGCTGAGTCTGATACGGTCCAATTCCTGTTCGGTACTGCTGGTGACCGCGGCAAGGTCATCGCCAGCCTGGAATGGTTTAGCCGTGATGCCATTTTTGATAAGGATCGCGACTATAGCGCTGCTCAAGTCAACGGCCCCTCTTTCAGTGACACGGTCGGCGTATCTGTAGGTGGCAATACCGGCTTTGTCCCGGGCTTCCCCTTCAACCCTTTCCCGATCGGTGACTGTCCGACAGACTTGTATGCCGGTGTACTGACAGACCCGTTTGGAATCCCAAGCAACTCTGGACTGTCTAACGGCCCGTCAGAGGGTTGCGGCTTTGGGTATGCCGATATTTCTGCGCAAACTGGTGCGATCGAGCGGTACAGCTCCTTTATTGATGCCAGCTATGAAATCAACGACAACCTTACCGTTTATCTCGAAAATCGGTACTCACGGATAGAAAGCTTTGGTCGTTATGCGCCAGCAGTGGGCTTCTTCTTCGTCGATGAAGGGCAGAGACTGGCCAACAATCTCGACCCTATTCTTAACGGACGTTTCTTTGATGCCGCCGATACGGACGGCAGTGGTGCACTGGAGCCTGGTGAAGGCTTCTTCGCATTCCACCGATTTGTTGGGCATGGTCCCCGGGATGACGACACCAACCGAGACGAATTGGACACGGTATTCGGCATTGAAGGCACGTTGTTCGACGACAATGTCACCTTCGACGCTTTCGTCCGACACTACTTCTATGCAGCAGATGAACTGTCCAACACCTATGTGTTGGACAGCGTCATCCGGGATCTGGCAGCGTCAGGGGCGTACGACGTCGTCAATCCGGCTTCGGCATCTAATGCTGCAGCCGTAACGCTTAGTTCAGCTGATACGTTCAGGGACATCCTGACGGAATTTGACCAGGCCGCTTTTTCTTTGACAGGCAGCTTTGGTGAGTTGGGCGGTGGTTCTATCGGATGGGCCCTCGGTGCTGAAACTGCCAAGGAAACCTATCAGGACCTCTACGACAGCTACCGCGAAGCGGGTAATGTTATTGGTACTGCCGGTAACTCGGCATCAGGCGACCGAAAGCGCTCCGCGCTGTTTGGGGAAATCGCTCTTCCAGTACTGGATAACCTGGAAATCAATGCAGCTGTCCGCCATGACGACTACGACGATTTCGGCACCAATACCTCGCCGTCCGTCAGTGTTCGTTATGAGCCCTTCGAATGGCTAGTGCTTCGGGCATCCTACAACGAAGGTTTCAAGGCACCTGACTTGACCCAGTTGTACCAGTCTCGTTCACAGAGCTTCAACAACGTAACAGACTTCCCTCGCTGTGAAGCATTGGGTACTGCACCGGTTGATTGCCCCACTTTCCAGGTGGAAAACTTCACTGGGGGTAACCCGGAGCTGGGTGCGGAAGAAGCTGAGAGCACGAATTTCGGTGTGATCATTACGCCGATCGAAGGGCTTCAGGCTAGCTTTGACTTTTTCACCCTCGATACCACAGACCGTTCTACCCAGCTGAGCCTGCAGCGGTTGCTGACGCTCCAACAACAGGGTTCGCTGCCTTCAGGTACAGCAGTGAATCGTGGACCGACGGTTGATGGTGTCCCAGGTACCATTATCAGTATTGATAATGTGTTCGCTAATGCAGCTTCCCTGGACATTGAGGGCTGGGATATGCGCATTGAGTATGACGCAGATACCCCGATAGGCCTCTTATACGGTCGACTGGAGTGGTCACACATGGAAAGCTACGAATTCCAGGCAGAGCCAGGTGGCGCTTTCTCGGACTTCATGGACGAAGCCGGCTACCCTGAGGATCGTGTCAACATGAACCTGCGACTGACCCAGGATAATTGGACGGTGAACTACACCATGAACTACATCTCCAGCCATGGAGATGGGGAACTTAAAGATTATGGTTCCTACAACACCCATGAAATCATGGTTGAGTTCCGCACTCCCTTCCTGGAGGGGCTGTCGATAAAACTCGGCGTTCTCAACCTCACCGATGAAGAACCGG
>CAXPUI010000019.1:0-2144 GCA_964220205.1 Candidatus Allofontibacter communis
TTGTTGCCGATTGTCAGGTCTATGGCGCCGTCGAAAGTCTCATTCGGCATGAGGGCGGCAGCGGCACCTGAAAAGTAGTCAGCATCCGTCTGTTCGAGATGATGGAGGGTTCTCGCCGTTGAGATAACCCGTGTGCCAGGTGCAAAGGCCGGATTCCCGTGGGTATGGTCCAGATGGTAGTGCGTGTTGATAATCATTGTTACCGGGCTGCCGGTAATGTCCTCTGCAATCTCTCGAATTCTGCTGCCCTGGTATTGCAAGGTCATGGTATCAATGATCACCGTCCCTTCGCTAGTTGCGAGTACACCGACATTCCCGCCGAGTCCATGGAGTACGTGCAGGTCATCGGTCACCTTCTCGATGCTTACCTGGTGGACGCTGTAGAAAACGATAACCGTGAGGCTGAGAAGAATCGCGACGAAAGCTGTCAGGATGGTCTTAAGTGCCCTCATCATTGGTTCCTGTCTATGTGAGCTGATTCTAATTGGCCGATTCGGTCATGCCAAATGCCTTCAAACCATGAACGCCGCCATTGGGATAGTGCATATAGAGGAGATGGCTCATGATTTTACCTGATTCCAGTTCGCGAAAGCGGTGATACTGGTCAGGGTAAAGGCGCGCGAAGCTGATGATCGGTTCCCAGATGTCCGTCTGGGTATTGACCAACTGGATTGAGAAGTGTGTGGGATCCGTAACGGTTTCCTTTAGATACTGTTCTTCTTTCATGTATGTCTGAAAGCTGTCAGGGATGCGCTGCTCACCATCCGCAAACGTGATCGACCAGCGAGGGCTTTGAGCCATCGCCTGCTCAATATCCAGGGAGTGGCTGGCAGGCAACCCAAAGACGTGGCAGGAGAGGGGGGCGTTCAGGCGATGCAGGTAAGTGTCGACCACAAACTCCTCTATGAAAGCGGGTTGTTGCAGTTGAAACAGCGCTTGTTCACCAAAGCCAGAGCGGGCCGATTCCCAACCGATCATATAGCCGACATCACGGTTACCAGCGACTGCATCGAGAGGTTTCCCGTAGTGCTCATTTGACACATGCGAGATGAGGGCATCCTCCAGCAGGTTGGTTCTCGCAGTTGCTGCTAGGGCTTCACCCATCAGGTTAATTCTTGCGATCCCGCCTTCGTGGAAACACTTGACCAGGCATTCATCCGCGAGTGTTGGCTCGATATTGAAGGTATGGTCACTGTCCGGGTCCAGCGGAGTCCTGTCGACGACTTCGACCGGTATACTATCGTGGTAAAGAGTAATCGAAATGGCGGGCACCTGGTTTCCGGTAAACCAACGGGTACTGACTTTTATTTCATGCACCATGGCGGGTGTCTTGAGACCTAGCTTTAACCAGTGATGGGCATTGTGATCAAAGTGGAAGCCAGGATGATCAGTCTTGACTGTGGTCGCCTTGTGGCGCGCTGTTTCGAACCCCCAGTACTTGGCGCCCATGTGAGTGAAGTTGCCCGCGCAATCTGGTGGGTCGTCGGGCGAAGCGACCTCGTGTGGGTTGGTGAACGAAGAGTCGCTGTAAGCCATCACGTAGGCTGGTAGAAATTCCTTGCTCACTTGATGCCGAGCCCCGTCAGGTCAATATGAATCCAGTCCGAGGAATCCAGTTGTCGTTCATCGCAGTTGTCGTCCTCCGCAATGCGATCAATAACCAGAAAGTCAGATTCCTGTTCAAGTGCAAGGCTATAGTGATGCCAGGTGCCCGGGTGGTAATTCACACCCTGGGTTGGTGAAGCAAGAAACACGCTAATGGCGGCTGGATTCAACTCGCCTGCCGGTGCAACGGCAACGAGGAAAGGGCGGCCGCTCAGCGGGTAAAACGCCTGGCTCGATAAAGGGTGTCGCTCCATCGTCTTCAGTGTTAAGGGGTGTTGCAAAGGCCTGGAACGGAAAAGGCTGATACCAGGTTTGCCGCCGCTGTCATCCAGGGTCAACTCAGCAAGGTTGTGGAAACGTTGGGTATTACCTTCGTTAATGAGCTGTGGTGCTATCCATGGTCCGGCCTCCAGGACATCGCCGTATGGGGCGAATGAGCTGCGTGTCAGGGGCGTTGGAACCAGGGAACGTGGCATGTCTTGGGGGAATGACCTATAGTTTCGAGCGGCAATCTTACCACTGGAGCAGCGTTTCACCAT
>CAXPUI010000020.1:0-14315 GCA_964220205.1 Candidatus Allofontibacter communis
TCTGGTGTAATGTTTTGAAAGTGTCTTGTCAGTAAAGACGCCGGTGGGACACACCTCTACCAGGTTGCCAGCAAACTCATTTTCAAGTACGCCATCCTCCGCCCGACCGAAAAACACTCTGTCCCGGGAGCCCAATGCGCCAAGGTCTGTTCCGCCTGCATAATCCTGGTAGTAACGAACGCACCGATAGCAGGTGATGCATCG
Organism: Candidatus Allofontibacter communis; assembly: GCA_964220205.1. Lineage (GTDB taxonomy): Bacteria > Pseudomonadota > Gammaproteobacteria > Pseudomonadales > Azotimanducaceae > UBA9659. The sequence goes on from CAXPUI010000020.1 coordinate 205, forward strand.
ATTCATTTCGTGGCCGATGAAAGGCCCCAGATACTGGTTCCTGAAAGTGGTCTTCTCACCCGAGTAACGCCTGTCACGATGTCCAACCATCACCGTCATGTCCTGGAGATGGCACTCGCCACCCTCTTCACAGACAGGGCAGTCGTGCGGATGATTGAGCATCAAATTCTCAATCACCGAATCCCGGAAAGAACTCGCGTTTTCCGCGGTAACCGAGTATCGCGCTCCCTCCATGACCGGTGTCATGCAGGACATCACTATTCGACCCCTCGCGTCCTCTTCATTGGCATAGCCAATGACCGCGCACTGCCGACAGGCACCCACACTACCCATCGCTGGATGCCAACAGAAGTAAGGTATATCGATGTCGTTGGACAACAACACTTCCAGCAAATTCGCATCTTCACTGGCTTCTATCTCAACTCCATCAACAATGATTTTCGGCATGACTATCCCACCTGGTAAGGGCAAGCCTTACCCTCAATATGCGCAATGAATTCATCGCGGAAATACTTAAGGCCACTCTGCAGGGGTTCAATTGCACCTGGTGCATGGGCGCAATGAGTGTTTCCAATAGCGCCAATAAACTGAGACTGCCTTTCAAGAATGTCCAGGTCCGTCAGTTCACCCTCTCCTTGATCAATCTTTTCAAGAATCTGCTGGACCCACGGCAGACCTTCACGACAGGGTGTACAAAAGCCGCAGGACTCTCTGGCGAAGAACTTCTCGAGGTTGGCGATCATTCCTACAGGGCATGATTTGTCGTCCAGAATGATCATGGTGCCAGTGCCCATTCGACTTCCGGCTTCCATGATGGCTTCGTACTCCATCGGGAGATCAAGATGTTCTGGGACCAGAAAGTCGGTTGAAGCTCCTCCAGGCAGAAAACCTTTAAGGCTGTAACCGTCTGCCATGCCTCCCGCATGTTCTTCAAGTATTTCCCTGATGCTGGTTCCCATGGGCAACTCCCAGCACCCGGGCTGCCTGACTCGCCCGCTGGCACCAAACAGCTTGGTACCCCCATCTTTGCCAAGCCCAAGAGACTTAAACCACTCAGCACCATGCGTAAGGATGTGCGTGATATTGCAGAGAGTTTCGACGTTGTTGACGATGGTTGGCCGACCCCACAGCCCGCTGACCTGCGGAAACGGTGGCTTCGCCCTTGGTGTAGCCCGCTTGCCTTCCAACGAATTGAGCAAGGCTGTTTCCTCGCCACAGATATAGCGGCCGGCACTGACATGCACATGGAGATGAAAGCTGTACCCCGACCCTAGAATGTTGTCTCCAAGAAGATTGGCGGCCTCGGCGGCAGCGATCGCCTCTTGCAATCGTGCAATGGCAAGATGATATTCCGCTCGAATGAAAATGTAGCCAATATCCGCTTCGAGCGTATAGGCAGAAAGGACCATGCCTTCAATCAGTTGATGTGGATCTCTCTCCAGCAATAAGCGGTCCTTGAATGTACCGGGCTCCATCTCGTCAGCGTTTGCAACCAGATAGCGATGGCCTTGATCATCCCCCTTGCCGGGAACGAAGCTCCACTTCATGCCTGTGGGAAAACCTGCACCACCACGACCTCTAAGATTAGAATCCTTGATGATCTCAAGAACTTCAGCTGCCTCGGTGCGGCCCACCGTATGACGAACCGCCTGGTATCCACCGTTGCCTTCGTAACGGGACAAGTCCGTGTAGCCATCAAAGCCAATGATATTCTGGGTTAGCGGGCGATCAGTCACTTGAGATGCTCTCCTACATTGTGGACGGAGAGATCGTGGTGAAGCTCGTCACCTACCATCATTGCTGGCGCGTGGTCGCAGTCGCCAAGACAAGTGACAGGCAGCAGCGTGTACTGGTTGTCTGCGGTGGTTTCGCCGAACTCCACTCCCAATTGATCCTTGATCTTCTGGCAGACCTTCTCCCCGTCCATTAACCAGCAACTGACCGAATCACAAAACAGGATCACCTTTTCTCCTACCGGTTGCCGGTAGATCAGGTTGTAGAAAGTCGCTACACCGTCGAGTTCTTCCGCTGACATACCCAGCAATTCGGCGATAGCAATCAGGCTCTGATCAGAGATCCAACCCCGATGTGCCTGGACGATTTTCAGCGCGTCAATCGCTGCACTTCGACGATCCGGGAGATGATCGATCTCGTGTTCAATCTCACCAATTTCCTCTTCGGTAAGAACATCCATCGGATTGTCTGAGGTAATCAGGCTCATCGGTCCACATCCGCCATAACAAAGTCGATACTTGCGATGATCGCAATGAGATCAGGAATCAGGAGTCCTCGACTGATCAATGGAATCTGCTGGAGATGAGCGAAGGACGGTGTTCTTATCCTTGTTCTGTACGAGGTAGTGCCGCCATCACTGGTCAGGTAGAACATGTTGTTACCCTTGGTGGCTTCGATTGTCATGCTACATTCACCTGGCGGTATGACCGGTCCCCAGCTGACATTCAGGAAGTGATGAATCAACGTTTCAATGTCATACATCGTTCGCTCTTTGGGCGGCGGCGTCGTTTGGGGATGCTCTGCCTTGTAGGGGCCCGGAGGCATGTTGTCGAGACATTGCTCGATGATCCTGAGGCTCTGTGCGATCTCATCAACCCGCACCCTGGCACGGTCATAGCAATCACCACCATGGTAGACAGGCACGTCAAATTCGAATTGGTCGTAACCGCCATAGGGACGATCTCGGCGCATGTCAAAGTCCATCCCCGTTGCTCTCAGACCCGGTCCGGTTATTCCCCAATCCAGCGCTTCCTCTTTTGTATATACCCCAATTCCCTGCGTGCGCTTTTGTAAAATACTGTTCTGCATCGCCATTTTTTCGAAATGCACCAGGCGCTTTGGCATCCAGTCGACAAACTCCCGGACCATTTTTTCCCATCCGTCCGGCAGATCCTGTGCGGTCCCACCGATCCTGAACCATGCAGGGTGCATGCGCCCCCCGGTAATGGCCTCAACAATGCGGAACAACTTTTCCCTGTCTGAGAACATGTAGAAGACCGGTGACAATTGCCCGACGTCCTGGGCGAACGTCCCGTAAAACACAAGGTGGCTGGAAATTCTAAAAAACTCAGCCATCATGATTCGAATAACCTGAGCTCTGTCAGGCACCTTGATCCCCGCCATCTTCTCGACCGCCATGACATAGGGCAGGTTGTTCATCACGCCGCCCAGGTAATCAATGCGATCGGTATAAGGAATATAGGTATGCCAGGACTGGCGTTCCCCCATCTTCTCGGCACCCCGATGGTGGTAACCGATCTCCGGAACCGCATCGACGACGACTTCTCCATCCAATTGAAGAACGATCCGGAACACGCCATGGACCGAGGGATGGTTGGGACCCAGATTAAGGAACATAAATTCCGTATGTTCATCTCTTCGGGTCAATCCCCACTCTTCAGGCTTGAACCGAAGAGCTTCCTGCTCCTTGGTTTGCCGATTGACATCCATCTGGAAGGGATCCATTTCGGTAGCTCTGGCGGGATGGTCTTTTCGCAGTGCATGTCCTTCCCAGGTCGGGGGCAGCAATATTCGGAAAAGATTGGGGTGACCTGTAAAGGTGACACCAAACATATCCCAGGCTTCCCTTTCGTACCAATTCGCATTCGGATAAATGTCCTGGATCGTCGGAAGATTCAGATCACTTTCCTGCAAGGCTACTTTCAGCCTGAGATCTCGCACCTCACTGAAAGAGAAGAAATGATAGACAATCGTGAAGTCAGACTTGGGCAAGCCGGTTCGTTCCTGCCTCACTCTTTCATCGACCCCACAGAGGTCGAAGAGCATTTCATACCCGCAGGACTTAACGAAAGAAACCACGGCTTTCAGCTCGGATCTCGGCAACCACAAAGTGGTAATAGCATCCACGGTCGGCTGACCAACAAAAGACACCTGAGGAAACTGCTCTTTCAGTTTCGTGACTACTGGATCCTGTACAACTCGCTCAGCTACTGCAGACAACTGCTTTCCCCTTTACTTCTACTACACCTGATCCGGCTGCCGTAAATCTCTCGCCTCCATGCGCGATTCGGTTCGCAGATCGCGTTGGCTGGTTTTTTCAGCCTTGTATACTCGCTGGTCTTCGACCACCCAACTCAGTGGTCGCCTTTCTTTGCCCACGGCATCCTGGAGCAACGTCAGTCCCTGGATAAACGCGTCAGGTCGAGGTGGGCAACCAGGGACATAGACGTCAACAGGCAAAAACTTATCAACGCCCTGTACCACCGAGTAGATGTCGTACATACCACCCGAGTTTGCGCATGAACCCATCGAGATGACCCACTTGGGCTCCAGCAACTGTTCATAAAGACGCTGCACAACCGGCGCCATTTTCAGGAAGCAGGTTCCGGAAATAACGATCATGTCTGCCTGTCGGGGCGTGGCGCGGATCACCTCACTTCCAAACCGAGCCAGGTCGAAGCGACTTGTGAGCGACGTCGCCATTTCCACGTAACAACATGACAAGCCAAAATTGAAGGGCCACAGCGATTTGCTTCTTGACCACGCGAGCATGTCTTCAAGAGTGGTCATCATGAGATTACGCTTTAAATGCTCATCCAAAGCCGTATCAACGACAGGAATTTCAGATTCTGCTTTGGAAAGGCTCCATTCCATATTCAGTCCTCTGCTTTCTCCAAACGGGCGCCGGAAGGCAACCCTTTACGCACCTTGACTCCCCACTCAAGCGCTCCGGACTTCCATTCATAGATCAGGGCCACGACCAGAATGACAATAAACACGGAGATAGCGAGGTAGCCGAACACACCAAGCTCAAAGAAAGCGACCGCCCAGGCAAAGATAAAGACCGTTTCCAGGTCGAAAATGACGAAGAACATCGCAATCAGATAAAACTCTACCGAGACGGGAATCTCGGCGGAGCCGACGTGAACAACGCCGGATTCAAAGGGCTCACCTGTGGCCTGGTCCATGCTGGACCTCTCGCCAAGGAGAGCAGAAATAGTGAGGATGCCTCCAACTAGAACAAGAATGGAGACAAAATAGAGTACAAGAGGCCAGAGTGATGACTCGGTCACAACTCACCTCTTTCCATGTCGCGTAGCACTACTGCTAAAACGCCACCGCGATTGAATACACCCGCAAGCTTGGCCATCTCTTCCCTCAAAGATCGCCGACTACTGCAGAGCAAGCTCAATGCCGGTAGAAGGAAATGTACTCCTAGAAAAACGCTTTGGCAAGTTCGACTGAAATTTTTGTAAACCTAAACAGCCAACCATCCAGCAGAACGCCCAATACAACTCGCTTGAGCTAAACAGGTCAGCGCCCTTTTATGAGGTTGAACATGAGGTTGAACTCAGCATGCACTGCACTGCTGCGGCGACCCCGGTATTGTCGCCGTTAACCTGACGATATCGATTGGCAATAGTCTGTCAGAAGAGATTGCCATGGGTCTTCTTAAGCAGGCTATCTCTCGGCTTCATGGTGATCACATCCCCAACGAGTGGTCAGCATGGCTTCTTGTAGGCGAAACGAAGTCTTGTCATGCTTATTCCCGGTTTATTTTTGTCCACACAATCGGTCGATGAACGTCAACAGACCCTTACTTTTTTGTGCCCTTCTGTATCCTTCTCTCGTCACGGCAGATGATGAATTTAACGCGAGCGCAGAGGTCGAACTCGGCTATGGCTATGACAGCAATGTCACCGTCGATGACGTCGATGTAAGCACAAACGTTGGGGATCAGTTCCTCGACCTCAGGCTATCCGGAGACCTCAGCTACAACACGAAAGAGAATGCAGAGTTTTCAGCGGGTATCACCATAAGCGACAAGTTCTACAACACTTTCGATCAATTTGACGGACTGCTGACACTGGCTTCACTGGCTGCCAGCAAAGAGATAGGTGACTGGGAATACAGTCTCGCTGTCAGGTACGTCGATTATCAACTGGATGGTTCCGGCCTGCTGTCGCTCAGCCAGGTTTCTCCAACATTGGCCTGGTTCCCCAGCAAAAAATCTTACATCCGGTTAGCGTACACACGAACCGACGAGTCCTATGACGACAATGACGCGAGGGACAACGACCGAGACGAAATAGGCGCTTCACTTTATTACTTCGTTAACGGCCTCCGACAATATGTAGCCTTCCAGGCGGAGATCGCTGACGAGCAGGCAGAGTCCGACATTTTTGACAACGATTCCTGGCAGATCAGGATAGCCTACTATCACCGGCTCAATCTGATATCTCGGGATTCCACCATTAAGCTTGCTTACCGGTACCAGGTGCGAGACTACGATCAAGCTATCAACCCGAGGATCGGTGAATTTCGAGCAGATAAACGGCACCGTTACGAGATTGAATTAACGATACCCCTTAACGAGAGATGGTCAGTCTTATCCGAAATCATCTACAACGACTATCAATCCAATCTTGAGTCATCCGACTACAACCAGCACCTTTACCAACTGACCATCAGGTACAGGTTCTAACCCTGTATCGAGCATCGATCCGGATTAGTGATAGTCACGAAATATCGGGAAATCACGAGATATCGGCAAATATAGGGTAATTGCACCAGGTTACGACTTCAGCTAACCTGAAATCCGCTTGCCGGTAAAAAACTCAGGTCTGGCGTTTCATGATACATGAAATCAAAAAACTGACTGGCCGAGCTTTGAATGATCTTCTGACTGCCGAATTAGCAGCCATGCGGAAGTTCGCCTATTCCCTAACCGGCTCCATGGAAGGCGCCAATGAAGTGGTGCAAATCACTGTTGAACGCTCCCTGAAAAGCGGCCTTCCGTACTCAGGTGCGCGCATCGCGCTCTTCAGACTTTGCGGCAGTCTGTGGATAGACGAAATCAGCAGAAGAAACAGGCGATCTGACAACGAACCTCATGAAGATGAGGTATCTACAACCGCCGAATTTACAGATCTCGTCGATGCTGAACAGGATCCAGCGTTCCGACAGGAACTCTCTGAGATGGCATCGGCATTCGAGAAGCTATCAGACGAGCAGCGAATCGCTTTGTCCATGGCCACGATTGAAGGTATGAGTTACGCCGATATCGCTGCCGCACTGGATATTCCTGACGGAACAGTCATGAGCCGCATTTCTCGCGCGAGGTTAGCGCTGCACCGCAGGGTCAGGAGCAACCATGACGATCAGTTCCGATGATGCCCTGTTTATATCCAGATCCCTGGACGGTGACCTGCCTTCAAAGGAAACCAAAGCACTTGAAAAACGTTTCTTGCAGGAGCCGGAACTCCGCGAGCTCTACGATGCCCTGGCAGCAGACCAGCTTTTGATCAATCGCATGACCTCGAATATCGACAGCGTGGCCATGCCGGCAGAGATCATTGACCAGCTGAAGAGTCAGCCAGGAGAGGACAAACCCGGGCTGTTCAGATGGCAAATGATCACAGCTGCAATCGCCGTGGTGGCCATCGGGGGCACGTTCTTGATAAGCGACCGATCCGTTCCCACACTGGCGGAGGTATTGAGTGAAGAAACAGCGGGGGACCAGATTGCTTACCAGGGGGGTACTGTAGACCTGATCGCTACCTTTCGGACTGCCGACCACTGGTGTCGGGAATACGTCACTGAATCAACTCGAGCTGCGGCCTGTTATGTCAATGGCAATTGGAAAACCATGGCTAGTGAACCAACCACTGGAGACAATGCCTCCCGAACCACCGGGAACGGCAGCTCAAAGGTAGAATCTTTCGTACTCGAAAACATGATCGGGAATCCACTGCATCCGAATGCAGAAAGAGTGATGCTGAGAACTCTCGACTGAGCTTGCCGAGATAGGTCCGGATCTTATGCGGGTGGGCTTCGCATTTCTCTGACAATACCCTGCATACCTTGCCACTCCGACCACTGATCGCACAACGCGTCCTTGGAGCGCTCCCAGGGATTATTGCCTGGCTCATAATCCAGCCACTCACCCATCTGGCCTCGATCCGGGTGGTCTGAAACCCCTGAAACGACATGAGCCGGCTGCCGTACCTTGTTGCGAATTCTAAATATGATGTTCTTGCGGGATTCCGTGCCGTTCTCATTCCTCGAGCCAGAATGCGGCAGATGGAAGACTGCAATGCAGGCGTCACCTGCTTCCATCAGCACCTGTGTCGGTTCCGGCCATCTAACCCCATCCGGGGTCATCGATGAATTTTCATCGACAAACTGCTCTCGAATCGCTTCTGGTAGATAGACCAGACCGCAGCGGTTCGGCGCCTGATGATCGATGCGCGGCCATCCGGGACCTTCAGGCCCCAGAACATTACCCTGCTGTCTCTGCCAGTTAAGGAATTTCTCAGTGGCATGATGAGCACCCTTGAGAAGAACTGTCTGACCCGACCCGGGTACCATCTGATCATTCAAACAGACGAAAACAAATGCAGTGAAACTGCCCATGCCCAGGGTCATTTCCGGGTCTTGAAACAGGGGCACCATGTTATGTCCCATCACATCGGGACTTCGACCAAGGTTACCTTTCGGACCGGAAGCAATGTATCGGTTATAGATTTCATCATCTGCACCGGTTTGTACTTCCTGAGGAACCTGGATGGTCAACAGGCCATCCATATGAACCTGCGCCCCATAATAGGGCTGGTCTCTGTCCCGGTAACCAAGACTGTTGAAGAATTCACCGGGCGCGGTTTTCTTGATCACGCCCACCTGGCAACGGCTGGGCGCATCAAATTCGCCCATTGCCTCATTCAGCACCGACGTCAGGTCTGACGCATTAACGAGATCTGTCATCTCTACCGTCGGCCCAAGGTCTTCACCCTTGTTTGCGGACCTGATTCTCGCCCGCGCCCTCTCGACCAGGTCAACCGATACGGCTTTCTTTACAACAATATAACCATCCCGGTAGAGCGTTCGTTTCTCATCGTCGGTCAGCGTTCTTCCTGTAGACATGTTGTTAACCTCCTGGCTCAAAGCCTTCCCGCAGAACCGGTCGGACACCCGCCACATTTATCAGTGACTCGACACAATCCCTGAGGGAAGTATCGAGCGGAGTGAACTCAATACCAAGCAGATTACGTACGCGATCATTTCTCAATTCCACCTGCTCCCAAAGCGCACGCAGCTCAGACTCTCGAGCCTGAAGTCTCTCAGGAAACTGATCAGTAACCTCTGGTGTTGCATGCCCCAACTCCGGCAATAGTCGATCAATGTCAGCACAGATATCTTCAACATTACGACGTTCAGTCGACCATGATAGGTACCGTTCGCCGTTCTTCGCATCGAGGCTTTCGAGCAGACCTATATGCACAGCAGCCGTATCGCGCACGTCCACCGTCATCCAGGGGCGATAGGCTTCTGTCTGGTAGTACTTGCCTGTCAGCATCATCTCGATGTTGTGTTGCCAGGGCCCCATATCTTTCTGATGGGCCGAGAGAATAGGGCCCACATTGTCAGAAGGACAACAGGTGATCGCGTCCCACCGTCCACTTGAGGACGCGGCATCGGCGAAAATGTGCTCAGCGAGCTCTTTACCCATTGCATAACCATGCCCCCTCTCTGGCGTGCGCTTTGGGTGATCAGGAACCGGCGCGCGGTCCTCATAAATCACCGGTCGCCGGGCAAGTTCATTAATGTCGCCTTCTGTCATGATGGAAGCGAGCGAGGAAGTGACGATGGCCCGCGTGACACTTCCCGACTGATCAATGCTTGAAATAATGTGGCCACAGACCCGTTTGATGTAATCCATATCCGAGTAGTCGCTGACATGCGACACATGACAGACCCCGTGGCAACCCGCAAAGATTTCATCGAAGCATCCGTCATCATTGAGATCAGCGGCATGCAGCGTCAACCGACCGGTTGAATAACCTCTCATCGCCTTGAGGAATCCAACGCGATTCTCATCAGCCACATCGCGAACACAGGCTCGAACTCGATACCCTTTGGCGAGCAATAGTTTTACTACCCAACCACCAATAAAACCGGCACTGCCTGTTACCGCTACTGTTCCACCTGAAGGTATTGGAGCCATCGTTAAACCACCTTTCTCATTCTTGTCAGTCCATCACCCATACTAACTTCAATTCACCTGAAAACGTAAGCTCAGTCGGGCGGCCACTTGATCGTGATGCCTTATCGGCGCATTGCGGGCGCATGTCCATAAGTGAGTGCCCGCCACAGCCATTCCACCGGGCCAAACTGATAGCGCTCAAGCCAGAGTGGACTGAACCAGAGCTGCAAGACCCAGATAGCAAGGACCAACGGATATAGCTCAAATCGATCCAAGGTTCCGACCAGACCGAACCCCGCCCCGGTGAAAATCAGGCTGCAAATCACCGACTGGAGCAGATAATTGGTCAGCGCCATCCGCCCAACTGCCGCCAGTCGCGATTTCAAAGCAACAAGGTATCCTGCTTTCAGACACCAGAGCAGCAGACCAATGTAACCAAGGCACATACCGAGCCTGCCAAGATGATAAGTCCATTGCATCTGTCCAAAAGCCTGCATGATGTCAAAATTGCTCGTTATGACGTCGCGAACATCCAAACCATTTATCGTTAACCCAAAAATGAAACCAGCGACCATCACTTTGAGATAGAACGTTTTTGATCTCTCACCCTGCAACACACCGTATTTGTATAACCCCATTCCTAACAGCATCATTGCCAGAGCGTCCCAGAACCAGAACAGGGGCAGAACCAGCAGGTAAACTTCTTCATTCTTACCCGCATTCCAGACAAATGCTGAACGGTAGCTGCTGTTGCGGGCGACCATCTCCTTGGCTGCCTCAGCTTCATCGAGTTCAAAGTCGGCAATGAACTCTTGCCAGCTTATCGCTGCCTGTCGATCCTGTTCCAAAACCTGCCCCGGGTCATCTGCATCAGCAACACGCTCTGACGCTGCCCTGGCTTCCGTCAGCCCCACTTTCATCCCTGCGTGCAGCAATGACATGAGGACGAAGAGTACTCCAGCACTCAGTACCAGAGCTCGCGGATTCAGATTACGGACCAGGAACAGGAGAGCGCCTGCCAAGGCGTAGGTCACCAGGATATCTCCATTCCACAGCAGGATGTAAGCATTCACCAGGCCAAAAACCAGAAGCCAGAAAGTGCGCTTGTAGTGCAACCATGCTCCCTTAGCACGTTCTCCCGTCGCAAAAAGAACGACACCCGCACCGAAAAGGATTGAGAACAAGCCGCGCATGGCACCTTCCGCCCAGAGTTCCACCAGCGCATAGGTTGTGATATTGACTGTTGACGATCCCGCAAGATCAAATCCGGGATTGTTGTAGGAGGGTGACAGAAGCCCAAAACCGATAATGTTCAGGAGCAGAATACCCAACAGCGCAAAGCCACGAAGAACATCGAGCGACTCAACGCGATGAGTTTCAGAAAGGGGTGTACCCTTAATCTTGCTGGTGGCTCTACTCATGGCAATTTTCACTCTATCTCCCCGTCAGTTAACTCCTCTACCATTCAACTGGTGTCGTCTTCCATGACGCAGGTGACGGGCCTGACGCAAGGCATCTCCCCAGCTCTTCGGTAGTCGCGGATACCGTGTCTCTTCCTATTTCAGGAATCGACTTCAGCAATCGACGGTATATCGGTACCTTCTATTACCCGCCGCCCATACTCACGAGATCTTTCTACGCCGCATCGATAATACATGTTTTTGTTATATGATTTTCGACTATAAAGTCAGTTTTTTATTATCTATTGGTATTTCTCTTTGATCGTAATCCTATGCTGGATGACTTATGGTTAGTTGGCCAATTGGTATTTAGCTCAGCTTGGAGTCTCGTGCAGTTGTAGAGTAGTAATCACGAAGATGTTGGGTGGCTTGGCAGCCACTATTTTATCTTGGGGGTAGTATTATGCAGACGCGGTTTCTCAGTTCTTTTCTTTTCCTTCTAACATTCATTCCTATTGCAATCCCGGTCCTCGCCGCAGAGGAACGTCAGCTCGAAGAAGTTATCGTTACAGCGGAACGCCGGGAGGCGATGATCAACGATACACCGATATCGATAACAGCATTTACCTCGGAAGCTATCGAGGATTTCGGTATTCGAAACCAGGAAGACCTGCAGGCCATGGTACCGGCTGCGGTTATCGAACCTTACGATATGGCGATCAGGGGTGTCGGTAGAAACTTCAGGAACCTGGGTGGCGACCCCGGTGTGGCTACTTACCAGAATGGCGTTTATTCAGAGGATTTCGGTATCGCATCGACGGAAGGGGGCCTTTTTGACGTTGATCGGATTGAGTTCCTGCGCGGCCCTCAGGGCACCCTCTATGGCAGGAATGCGATTGGTGGTGCAGTCAATTTCCATAACAAGTTGCCCACCGACGAGTTCTACGCCGAGTTCAGGGGCCTGGTTGGCAGCTATGACCTTCAGGAGATGTATGGCGTAGTTTCCGGACCTCTGGTACAGGACGTCCTGTCGACGCGATTTGTCGCCATGAACCGCCAACGGGACGGATACTACGATGACCTGTCAGGTAACCCGGACCCTGGCGACTATGGCGATGAAAACTATGCATTGTCTTTTCGATTTACGCCTAACGATAAACACGAATTTAATATTCGCGGCAACGAACGCAGCTATCACCGCATGATGGGTGGCGCAGATGCCGCCGGAATACTCGGGTTAACCCAGGGCGGCATCCAGGAACGGGATACTTCGACTTATGTTTTCGCCTATAGAGCAGTCGATCCAGGGGTTCCCTGCCCGGATCTCTTTACTCGAACACCAACCGTGGCAACGCCTGGCGTTCTGGGCGGAACCGGCTGTATGGTTGCCGGACAGCCTACATTTACTTTCACAAATCCAGTCGACGGCAGCACGGTAACAGCACAGCGTGCGTCTCCCGGCATCGACAGGGCCGTCTCGGGTACAACAAATGCACCTAACCTGGCCTACGGTGCCGATCCCAGCCGCCAACGAATGCTCGGTATCGGCAAGCTGGACAGCGATGACCTCGTGACCGACACCAACGGCAATCAGGACGAGTTCTTCGATCACCAGGCCATGTACCTGGACTGGACCTGGGATGTCAGTGACAAGTTCGGACTGAAATATATCTTTGGCTATACTGATTATTTTTATGATCGTACAACTGACGTTGACCTGACCAGTAACGAGATTTTTGACGACACCTTTTACGTCAGCCAAGACAGCATCTATGTCTCACACGAGATGCAGTTTTTCTGGGATCCGAATGAGAATTTCTCACTGACCGCAGGCATCTTTGACTATTACGCAAGAATCCGCCAACGCGGTGACTTTTATGACTCCAACTGTGAGGATGCGAGTTGCAACTCGCGCTGGGCCCAGGACGACCCGACCGGAGCCCTGGCGATATTCCCGAAGATGGATCTGTTCAGCGCGTCCCAGGCTTATGACCAGTTTCAGGCCGATGGCAGTCTGCCCACGGCAATTCCCGGAGTCGGCGCAACGACTTACTGTTTCCCCGGCGCCGCTATCGGCGCCCAGGACCAGCTTGACATGTACTGCTTCGGTTCCTGGCTGGGAGACTCCGGTGACAGCATACCCTACGGTCCTTCGACGATCGGTACTAACCTCGAGTACCAGACCGGGACTAACAGGGATTCGCAGGCAGTCTTCGCTCAGGGTGTCTGGCAACTCAATGATCAAATCGCGCTGACATTTGGAGCAAGATGGGCCAAAGACGAACTCGACGGCTATGAAAATGTCTTCTACTACCGAGAGGCAGACATCGTGCCCCTGGGCTTTGGCCCCGGTGGTACAGGCTGCGTTGACACCGACTGTGGTTCAAGCCTGGCTGCGACCAACCAGGCCCTGGGTTTTCTGGGAGCAGATGGCGAGATACTGAACCCGCAGCGTATGTTGGTAGCAGGTATCCCATCCAGTATCTCATTGCATCGTCGGCTCTATACAGAGACAGATGAATGGACCTGGCGACTGAACCTCGACTATGAACCCAACGACGATACTCTCGTTTACGTTTCAGCGACAAAAGGACTCCGTTCTGCCGGTTTCAACCTTGTTTTCTTCAGCACCGACTCAGATTATCCCCCTGAAGAACTGATTGCCTACGAGGTGGGCTATAAGGGGACCTTAATGAACGGTTCCATGCAGCTAAACCTTGCCGCCTACGTTTATGACTACGAAAACGTACACA
>CAXPUI010000021.1:0-5728 GCA_964220205.1 Candidatus Allofontibacter communis
CCGCTTTAAACAGGACGCCAGTGGTCGGCCGTTCACTGAAACAAGGCTTCAGGCCCTGCGCAGTGACGTCAGCACGGCCTTTGGTGAAAGCAATCGCCCGGATTTTGCACCTGGTGCCCGGGTGGCACTGACCGACCACGACAATGAAATCCTGAACCGCGACTGGCTGCTCACGGCGCTAACCCACACCGGCTCTCAACCTCAGGCCCTGGAAGAAGAGGGTGGCAGCGAACCGACACGCTACGGCAACCACTTTAGCGCCATCCCCGCAGACCGAAGCTGGCGGCCGCTGTGTGAGCAAAAACCCCTGATGGACGGGCCCCAGATGGCCATGGTTACCGGCCCGGAAGGAGAAGAAATCCATTGTGACCAGTACGGACGGGTGAAAGTGCGGTTTCCCTGGGATCGCTATGGGGCCAACGATGAACACAGCAGTGCCTGGCTTAGGGTCAGCCAGGAGTGGGCCGGCGGCCAGTATGGATTCACCGCATTGCCGAGGATCGGTCATGAAGTAATCGTCTCCTTCCTGGACGGAGACCCGGACCAGCCCATCATCACCGGCCGAACCTGGCACGCCACCAACACGCCACCGTATGCGCTGCCGGAGCATAAAACCCGCACCACCCTGAAATCCAAAACCCACAAGGGCGAGGGCAGCAACGAGCTGCGGTTTGAAGACGAAGCCGGCGAAGAACAGATCTACGTTCACGCCCAGAAAGACCTTGCACTGCTCACGAGAAACAACCGCACTGAAGTCATCAGGAACGATAGCCATCTGACCGTGGCACACGAACAGAGGGCCCACATCAAAGGCAATGAACACGCCAAGGTCGGGCGTGAGAAACGGGAAAAAACGGGCAAGGATCGCAGTTTGAACGTCACCGGCACACTTCACGTCAAGGCCGGCACCGCCTGGCTCAGTGAAGCCGGCACCGAACTGCACATCAAAGCCGGGCAGAAAACCGTTATCGAGGCGGGTGCGGAAATCACCCTCAAAGCTGGTGGCAGCTTTGTGAAGATTGATCCCAGTGGCGTGGCCATGGGAGGCGCGGCGATCAAACTTAATGCTGGAGGTTCGCCGGGTAAGGGGAGCGGGCAGGAGGTTCAGATGCCGGAGATGCCCGCCCTGGTGGAGAAGAATGGGGGGGCTGTTGCGCCGGTGGCCCTCCCGGAGGCACCCCAAAGACTGATGGCCAAGTCCGACCAGATACGTGCCATCAAGAATGCCGCGAATCAGGGGAAGGGAATTTGCCAGGTCTGCTCATCAGAATCACAAGGTGCGATCTGATGGGGTATCTTGCTGGACTTCCCGGTAAGGGTAAGACGTTCATTCTTATTGATGGCGCCAAAGTAAATAATTTGCCCCAGGTTATTTTTCGTGAGATCGAAACACCTCATTGTGATGCGCTCTACAGGGAAACTGAGCTTGTCGACTTATTGGAAATTTCACCGTGGCTGGTTGAAGCGGGAATAGATAGCTCCCTGGCACTGAAATGCTTCGACGATTGGAAACATCAGGGTGTTGCCATTGTATTGCGGGCTGACTGTCACTTCGAAGAGGTCATGCACCACTTGCGTGGATTGCTTTTGGCGAGGCTGGTCACAGGAGATGAGGTTGTTTTCCGGTTTTATGATCCTGAAATCGCGCGGCACCTGTTGAAGCTGGATGCATCAGGTGAAAATGTGAGGCGATTGATGGGGCCTTGTAGCCTGTTCGCCATTCAGGAGCGCCGAACTGGTGAGTGGGACTATTTTCATAATGATCAGCCCAGTATCGAGCAGCAGGCTGAGAGGTTCAGCATCCTTGAGGAACACCAGGTTGCCATGGAAAGAGCGGCCGAAAAGACAGCCCTCAGAAAGCTAGAACTTCACGTTGCAGACTACTTTCCCCATTTGCTTCAGAAAACGGATACCGATGGGCAGGATTGGGGGACGGTCTCTGCTTTAGTCGACGCGGCGAAAGCGCGGGGGCTCTGCAGTACCCGAGATATTGCGCTGTTTATCAATACGATTGGCTGGCTTGGACACCAGGCATTCGACAACAGTGAAGTACTGAATCTGTGGAAAGAGCATTCCGCAGCGCCTGGCAGAGCCATAGCGCGAATTGCAGAATTCGCCGAGAAAAAGTCAACGGAGGGACTGGTTCATGGGTAGTGCTAACAGCTCAGCGTTTTTACAGGGTGCTGATGACATCGACTCAGCGGCACAGATGTGCCCGCTTCCGCTCAAAACCGTTGCGTTGTATCCGGTACGTTGGGCGATCAGTCAGGAAGAGGTTGCTTTACCCTCCAACTTCCGTCCACCTTCCGTGGCGCTTGGAACTACTCATTACTGTGTTCGAAAACTGACACCTGGTTGGGTCTACATGTTCTCCGAAGTTTCTGGAGCGCTGCATGAATACCGGGTCAATGAGCAGGGCCTGATAACCGAAGTACAGCCCGGTGTGAACTCGGTACTGCTTCCAGGTGCCGACGCACAAAGGGCTTTGCCCGCCATACACCACCCTGCAGAAGGCAAGGTGCTTCTGAAATTCGTGCAGCATCGGTGGACTGTGCGTTTGCAGGAACTAGTACGAACGGACGCACAAGTTCGTGAAGAGCACATGCAGTCGTTCGACCTGAGCGGGCTTCCGGAAAATCGTGAAGACATAAATATCAGTGAAACCGAAGCCATAAACGAAGTGGTTGAAGATTTTCGGCCAGAGCCAGTGGATTTCGAGTGGAGCTTGACGGATTTTGCACAAGGAATCAGTGAGTCGGATTTGCAGGGGCAGTGCAAAAAAGAAACTGAATTCTCTTACTGCGTCGCCCTTGCCGATGAAATAGGTATCGCCTCTGAGCTGGGCCAACTCCATGCCCTTCATGTAAACCTGATTACGAATTATGCGGAGGAGAACGCCTACGCCTACACCATCTCCCAGATGGTGGATGCGCTCATCGCCCGTGAGGCCAGCAAGAAGGAAACGGAAGAAGACCGGCAAGTAGTGACCGAGGAACTGAAAGAAAGAATTCGTTCAGGGGAAAAAGACGCGTTCGTTGAAAGCTACCACACACAGATTGAAGAGTATGACCAGGCCCGTGCACTGGTGTTCGATGACTGGAAGCGGTGGATCGACTCCGACCAGTTGGCCGGGAAGCTGGAGTTCAACGACTGTTATTGCGCGGAAGGGTTTGAGGCGGTTGAGCAGGAACTGGCGGATATACTGGACGGATATGTCGGTGCGGAAAAGGGCAAGGAAGACGCCGAGCGGTGGTTGGAAGCAGACGAAGGCGAAGCCGGCACTGTCGGTAACATGCTCAACACCGTGTTGTTCCTGGCATCTGCCACCAACGGTATTGCCCAGAAACTGAAAGACCTCCCCGGTTTTGATTATGGTCGCCTGAAGATTGTGAACAATATCTTCGACATGCCGGCGTATGTGCGCGTGAGCACCGCCACCGACGTCTTGATGCTGGAATTTGCCGCGCCCGCCGCAAAGTTGGGAGCCTGGGCGAAAGACCCTCAGACTTGGCCGCAGTGGAAAAAATGGACCAAGGCCGTCCAGAAACGCTATGGGATTGATGTTCACCGGCAGGGAATAACCCTGAATACCGCAACGGACCTGCTCATGGCGGTCCACCGCACGTCACTGGAAGCCGCTGGCCATAACCTGTCTGAGCTGACAATGACGCCGCTGGCTGCCGGCATGGCGGATGCCAGGACCAGGAATTACCTGCGAGGCACCATGATCGACGTGTTCCACCTGACCCCGGACTTCAAGGACAATCCCTTTGGCTGGCTTCATACCCGGTTGGACCCGGTGGTTGAAAGCATTAAACAGAACCGGGGCAAGTTCATTGGGGCTGTGACCTTCTTTCACGCGATTAATGTGGCAAGCCTTTTCTCCGGCCTGGACAAGACCCAGCAGGATGTAATGCTGGGCGATCGATCCGTCATCGACCGGTGGGGGTATTTTGTATCTGGCCTGTGGAGCATCGGCGAAGGTGTGGTTAACCTCAGCGGGTTGCTGATCAAGGAGGAGTACGCGAAAGCTCTCGGGGCAAACCTGTCGGCAGCTGGGGCGAGGGTGTCGGTGGCTCTCCGTATCTTAAAGGATGTGAAAATTTTGTCTGTTGCTGCAAAGAGCTTCGTGACAATCACCACAAAGACCCTTCCCTACGTAGGTGTTTTACTGTCGATAGGTCTGGAAGGAAGGCTGGGCCTCAAGGCCTTGGACACAGGCCATCACGCTATGGTGGCCCTGTCCGGGCTCCAGATAGGGCTGAGCATCGGTATCACCTACCTGGCTACTCTGGCGGTGGCGGGTGCGGTTACCACCGGGGTAGGCTTGGCCGTTGTGCTCGTGGTAGGCGCGGTTCTGATTGCCATCTCCTTCGTTATCAGCATGGTACAGCTATACATCGCCCGGTCCCGGATCGAGGACTTCCTTTCTATGTCATTCTGGGGCAATGCGCCCACGTTGCGTTACTGGGATGAGCAGTCCAGGCCATCGAGCGCGGAACTGCTGGAGGAAAGCCGAACCGTTATTTCTCAGGATGAAGGCGTCGATGTCAGGCGTTATTTTGAAGCGGAATTGGATTCGTTTTATTACATGCTGTTTTCTCCCATTGTTCGGATAACCGAGCACATCGGTCGACATTGGGATATAAACCGGGGTGAGCATCAGGTCATGTCGGAAATGACCTCTTTTGTGGTGTATTTGCCGGGCTACAGTGATTGGAGTTGCACGTATTCCATCAGGCTGTTTGAGGTGGACACCAACTGGTTTGGGAAAGATGAACCGAAGGATATCTCAGACTTGTTTCATAGGAGGAAGCAGTTAGACGCGTCTACTGGGGGTGTTTTATTTCGGTTTGACCACTACAACCACAACAAGTGTGATCAGCTTGAAATGCTGATTGAGTACGAGAAGGACGGCCGCAAAGTCACGGGTGAAAACGGGCTTCGTTTTATTCTAGACGGTAACGATGTAGAGGAACTGGGTGTCGATGAAAGACTCGCCTTTGAAGTGTGATTTTCTGGAGACGGGCCTGGAGCAACAGTTGGAAAAGAAGCTGTACCGTACTCATGGTGCGCGGCTTGCCAGCCCGCCGGCCAGGAAGGTGTCGGGAGTGTCCGATTCCTCGGAAGATATGGATCAGGGCGTTGCTTACATTAGTGAACGGTTCATAGACATTAGAACGGCCTTCTTATCTCTTCGAAGGGCCATGCCAGTCATCGTAAGTATGTTCATGATAATTGTCCTGGCGTTGGGTTGGGTTGTTAGCTTGTTCTACCCAAAGGCATTGCTTGGAGTATTGATCGCTTTTGGTCCTGTATGGGTAGCCGTCTACCTGTTCGAGATCTTCTTTCCGTACACGCTGCCGGTCCGGATCGACCGTAAGGAGGGGGTCGTCTACATAGGGCACCGCGGTACCTTCTACAGGATTCCCTGGGACGAGCTGGAAGTGACCTTTTCCTACAACTGGCAGTATCTGGGCTCTGGTGTTGTGTGGGAGCGGCAGTACTACGCCCACCTGTTCATGCGGGAGAAGCATTACTTTTGCGGGAAGCCCCCTAAGATGCCCCTGCAGCGCAAGAAGATCTATTCTGGGTTTAAAGAAAAGGATATGTATCGGAAATGGAATTTTATTGTCAGGTATTACAACGAGGGAGTTATTGAAGAGGATAAGGAGAATCTCTACGGAGCAAATTATGACTCATATAATCAGCACGTGGCTGGCCAAAT
>CAXPUI010000022.1:0-2194 GCA_964220205.1 Candidatus Allofontibacter communis
TGAGCACTGCATCGTCATCCAGGACATCAACCCCCAGGCACCCACTCATGTCCTGCTGATTCCCAAGACGACGGACATGCCCCGTCTGGCCGACGCCCAGGAACAACACCAGGCTCTGCTCGGCCACTTACTACTGGTCGCCGGCAAGGTGGCCAGACAACTTGGCGTCGACGACGCTTTCAGACTCGTCATCAACAACGGTGCTGGAGCCGGCCAGACAGTTTTTCACCTGCACCTGCACATTCTGGCAAACCAGTCTTTCGAAGAGTCCTCGGTGGGCAGGGAGTTCAGTTAACGGTTGTTTGACCCACCTCAAGCCCTCTGATAGCGTCCCGGCAGGCTGACCCGATCACGAGAACAATTTATGAGCAAACCATTTCGTTTTGGCGTGCAATCTTTCAACGCCGACTCAGGCGCCGACTGGACTGAACAGGTACAGCGCGCAGAAGCGCTCGGTTATTCCGCCTTTCACCTGGCGGATCACATCATTGGACCAGGTCCCGCGCTGCAGGCGGCCAATCATCCTGAACAGAATCTCGCCGCGATACCCGCGATGGCGTACGCTGCCGCTGTTACCAGAAATATACACATCGGCTGCCGCGTCTTCTGCGTCGATTACCATCTGCCCGTCGTTCTGATCAAATCCGCAATGACCATCGACAGGTTATCCGGTGGAAGACTGGAACTGGGTCTGGGCGCCGGCTGGATAACCGAAGAATACAAGGCCCTCGGTATTACCAAAGACGACCCCCGGACACGAATTGACCGGCTCGCCGATGTTGTAGAGGGAGTCAAAGCCTTCCGCCAGGAGGGCCCTGCTGATATCCAGAACGATACCCTTCAGTGGGAAGGATTCGAAGGGGTCCCGAAGCCTGTGTCCAAACCCCCTATCATGATCGGCGGAGGTTCTCCCAGGGTGCTTCGACTGGCAGGTCGGGAAGCTGATATCGTCAGTCTTAATTTCAACAACCGGTCCGGCATGATCGGGCCCGATGGTGTCGGCTTATCAACCGAGGACGAAACCCAGAAGAAAATCGGCTGGATCAGGGAAGGTGCCGGTGACCGATTCGATGAACTGGAAATCGAAATCGGTGCTTACTTCACGTTTGTGATGGATGATCCAAGCCCGGTGCTCGGCCAATTCGCCCAGATGTTCGGCATGTCCGAAAGCGAGATGGCCAAACATCCTCACGCACTGTTCGGCTCCGTTGACGCCATCTGCGAGGAACTCGAACGACGACGTGAACTTCACGGGATTTCCTACATCACTGTGGGCAAGGACAATATGGAGGCTTTCGCACCTGTCGTCGCAAAACTGAGTGGTCGATAGACACCCCGTTGATCGAGCGTCTCTCAACAAACCCGCCGGGTATGATTAGCTGTTACAATCCGGCAACAAACAAAAAACAACGAGGGAAAACATGAAAGCTGCTGTATTCCAGGAAGCCAACAAACCGTTGACCATTGAAGACGTCGATATCATTGATCCCAGGCCAGGTGAAGTACTGGTAAAAACGAGTTGTTCCGGTGTCTGTCATTCCGATCTGCATTTCGTCGATGGGCTATGGCAGTTGCCGATGTCCTGCGTCCTCGGCCACGAAGCTGCCGGTATCGTTGAAGCGATCGGCGAAGGCGTCAGTTACGTCAAACCCGGTGACAGGGTCATCATGAGCTTCAAGCCTTTTTGCGGAAAATGTTACTACTGCCTTGGCGGGCGACCCAATCTCTGCAGCGACCCGGACATCGGAATGGCAGCTGCCAGCCGGCTTCAGTGGCAAGGTAAACCGATTCTACAGTTCGCTTCCGTCGGGTCATTCGCAGAAATGATGGTAACCACGGAAAACGGCATCGTGAAAATACCTGAGGAAATGCCCATGGCAGAAGCTGCGCTGATCGGCTGTGGTGTCATGACAGGCGTAGGGGCCGCCCTCTAGACAGCAGCGGTACCTGGAGGTGCGAATGTAGCCGTCATCGGTTGTGGCGGTATTGGCCTTAACATCATCCAGGGCTGCCGTATTGCCGGTGCCGCGAAGATAATCGCTATCGATATCATCGACTCAAAGCTGGACATGGCCACCCAGTTCGGGGCCACCCATACGATCAATTCGAAAGATACCGACAACCTGGAGGAAGCCATCCATGAGATCAACGATGGCGAGGGCGTGGAATATGCATTCGAGGCTATCGGGGTGCC
>CAXPUI010000023.1:0-2028 GCA_964220205.1 Candidatus Allofontibacter communis
GGCAAGACGCTGCCTGTTGTGGAGCTTCGCTCCCGGGAAAAGCCTCCTTGCCACCCGTTCACACTGGCTGATGCTGATCGTCAATTGTCACCTGAACTGACTCTATTAAGGCGTCAGAAGCTTACACAAAAGCTGAAATTTTCTCTAAGATGACAACCATTTGAGACGAAGAAGACATCATGCCAGAACAGCTATTGCGGACAAACTGCCCCCGTGACTGCTATGACAGCTGCGGCATCCTCGTCGAGAAAAAAACCAGTGGTATAAGAGTTCTCGGTGATCCGGAACATCCCATCGCGCGCGGCAAGCTCTGCAGTAAGTGCGCCGTCGCCTATAATGGTGTCTGGCAGGATACCTCCCAACGACTGACTCACCCTTTGAAACGTAACGGCCCAAAGGGTGAAGGGGTGTTTGAAGCAATATCCTGGGATGAGGCATGCAGTGAAATCAGCACCCGGTTGAAACCACTGATTGATTCGGGTCGCACCGAGACCATTCTACAAACCCACTATTCCGGCACGCTGTCGCTGATGGCGAGTTCTTTCCCCTGCCGGTTTTTCAATTTCCTTGGCGCTTCCGAGGTTGACCCGGACAGCATCTGCAACGCAGCCGGCCACACGGCCTGGCACTTGATGTTCGGTAACTCGGTACTTGGCCTGGATCCCAGGACCATGGAGGACAGCAACTGTATCCTGGTATGGGGGGCCAATCCATCACACAGCGCTCCCCATACTCACAACATGCTGATCGAGCAGTCCGCCAGCCTCGTGGTCGTTGACCCTATTACGACAAAAACCGCTGCCTTCGCCGACCTGCACCTCAAACCAAGACCTGGTACAGACGCCGCTCTGGCCTTTGGTCTTCTGCACCTGCTAGAGAAAAACGGCTGTTTTGATGCTGAATTCATCACCAACCATACGATAGGTTTCGATCTCATCAAGGAGTCCATTGACCAGTGCACCCCGGCATGGACGCAGGCAATGACCGGTGTCCCCGAGGCCGACCTGCAACGAGCAGCCACACTCTACGGCGACGGTCCTTCGGTGCTGTGGGCCGGCCAGGGTATGCAGAGGCAGGCTACCGGTGGCAACGCCATGCGCGCTATTGGTCTTTTGCCTGCACTGACCGGCAACATCGGCAAACCTGGCGCAGGAATCAGCTACCTGAACGTGGCGACCATTGTCGCAGGACTGGACTTCGACTGGCTGGAAGGCACTGGACTCAACAATAACCCCGGTAAGACTATCAGCCATATGGAATTCGCTGAACGCCTGGGCAACCCGGACGAGTTTCAAGTACTTTTTGTCTGGAATACCAACCCCGTGGCTTCCGCTGCCGATCAGAGGAAACTCCGCAAGGCGCTGCAGCGCGACGACCTGTTTACCGTTGTCGTCGACTGCTTCGGTACCGATACCGCTGATTACGCCGACATCATCCTGCCAGCGGCCAGCTTCCTTGAGTTTGATGATCTGACCTATGGCTACTTTCACATGCTCATCGGCGTGCAGAGCAAAGCCATCGAGCCACCCGGCTTGGCAGTACCCAACCAGGAAATCTTCCGCCGCCTTGCAGCCACACTGGACCTGGATGAGCCAGCCCTGCTGGAGACTGATGCTTCGATGATCAGCGCCATGCTCGACCAGATGAACCTGGATATGTCTTTCCCCGAATTCCAGGCACGGGGCCACATCCTGCTGGGGGAATCTCCCTACATTTTCTTCTCCGATCTGACTTTCAGCACGCCGTCCGGCAAGATTGAAATTGATTCGGCAGCAGCAGAAGACCTGGGCGCTTCGCGCACCCCAGTGCCTCACGCCGACAGCGCACCTGAACAAAATCAATTCCGACTGCTGACCCCTGCGTCAGAATACTGGCTGAACGATTCTTACGCGAATGACCCTCACCTTCTGGAGATCGCGGGAGAACCTGTCGTTTACGTGCACCCGGAGGATGCCAGGCAACTGGAACTGCTCGACGGCGACCCGGTCGCATTGCACAACGACAGTGGCCACCTTAATCTCATCTGTC
>CAXPUI010000024.1:0-6993 GCA_964220205.1 Candidatus Allofontibacter communis
TCTTGCCGGATTGCTTATCGATTGCTTCCACATAGTCGATATCGTCTCCGACACACAGGGCAAGATTTGAAGGAAGCGTCCAGGGAGTGGTGGTCCAGGCGGCGATGTAGCGCGGATCGTCTCGCAGTTTAAACAAGACTGTCACAGCAGGGTCCTGCACATCCTGGTAGTTTGAACCTGCTTCGAAGTTTGACAGCACGGTGCTGAGTTCGGTGGAAAACGGCACAACTTTTTCGCCGCGGTAGATAAGATCTCTGTCCCACAGCTCTTTGACGACCCACCAGAGAGATTCCATGTACCAGGGGTCCATGGTCTTGTAATCGTGGTCGAAGTCGACCCAGCGCCCAATGCGGTTAATGGTTTTGCGCCACTCGCTGGTGTAACGCTGCACGATGCCTCGACATTCGTCGTTGTAGCCCTTGATTCCCAGTTTCTCAACCGCTTCGATGGATGACATGCCGAGGGTCTTGTCTATCTCGTGTTCAATGGGCAGACCATGGCAGTCCCAGCCAAATCGTCGCTGGACATACCGTCCCTTCATCGTGAAGTAGCGTGGGACGACATCTTTAATGGTCGAGGCCACCAGGTGCCCGTGATGGGGCAGACCGGTTGCAAAGGGCGGGCCATCATAGAAGATGTAGGGCGAAGCGTTTTCTGTTTGCTGCAGAGACTGCTCAAAGATTCGGGATTGCTCCCAAAATTCAAGGACCTGGTGCTCCGCATCAACAAAGCTGAATTCGTCGCTGTTTGGATTAGTTTTCATCTGGTTTGCTTTCTGAATGATGTCCTGCGAGAAGACGTGCCATTTTTTGATTAATTGTTTTTCGATTCCCCAACAAAAAACCCGCCTTCTGGCGGGTTTTTCTGATTTCATGCTGTTCGCAGATAAACCCGCCACTTGACGTTGAATAATGTCAATTATCACGATGGGTGTTATCTCGGCGATATTCATAGTGAGATTTTACCATTTTTACTCATTGTGAACACCTGTGACGCTGCCCCGCGAATTGATCTTTTCAAGAATCTGCGCCAGTAAGGGCTCAAGGGGGAAAGCGCAATACCAGTCTGGCGTATTCGTATGAGAAATGACGGAAGTGCCGACCAACTTAAACTGCCAGCCCTCCGCCAGTGAACGCTCTTTGATGCTGCTTAACCGCTGCCAGGCGGGACCGCTTAGCAATGGGTGGATGCAGGCAACGTTGATGTTCCGGGCGCCTTGCTCCTTGAGTTCCTCTATTGAGGAAACCACCGAGCCAGCAGTGTCTATAATGTCATCAACCAGCAGGACATCACGATCGGCAACTTCGCCGATCAACGTGGAGCGATAAACCTGATTCGGTTGCGAGTAATCCCTTTCCTTTGACAGGGCCGCAAGGTCCGCGGCGAGTTCTTCCGCAAAAGCTCGCGCACGCCCGAGATAGCCTACGTCGGGTGATACCACCACATCGCCTACAAGATCGTTCTCGCGTAGCCACCTGACGAGATGACGGGTAAGAAAAACGTTCTCGAGGTGTGCCATGGTCGGGTTAAACATACCGGCGATAGCATCATTATGAATTTCCACGGTAAGCACCCTGTCCACCCCGGCGCTTTGCATCAAACGAGCGAACAACCCTGCAGTAATACCCTCGCGGGTTCGACCCTTGCGTTTATCTTGTCGGGACCCCGGGTAATAGGGAACGACTGCAGTGATGTACTGGGCGTCAGACAAAGCCGCTGCTTCGATGGCGTGAAGCAGCATGAGAAAACGATCATAGATGCTTTTCTCATCCTGTGGACCGGCCGCAGACTGGAAAATGTAGACATCGTGACCTCGCACATTGGCGCCTATCTCAAATTTGCCCTCACCACAGGCGAACCAGGTCTCGGTCGTGGGGATGAGGACCTGGTCCAGGTGCCCGGCGACGGACTCGGCAAATTGCCGACCTGATTCACAGGTCATTAAGGCAATGGGCGCGCGAGGATTCTTACGGTTACGTCCTGAGGTCATAGTGTTTCAGTGAACTCCCTGATGGTTTCGAGCAGCAATCGATATTCGATCGTGTGTACTTTCTCGGCGATTGTGTTCGGTGTGTCTGTCGCCGTTACGCTGATGCTTTCCTGCCTGATGACGTCGCCCTCGTCGTAGTCTGCCGTCACCTGGTGAACCGTAGCGCCTGTTTCCCGATCACCAGCGGCGATAACCGCTTCATGTACCCGCATGCCGTAGAAGCCCTGGCCGCCATGTTTTGGCAGCAGCGAAGGATGGACGTTAATGATTCTCCCATTGAACCCTTCCAGTACCTTTGGGCCGAGTTTCTTCATGTAGCCCGCTAAAACGACAAGCTGGACCGAGGCGCTGGTCAGGCGATCATGTATGGCTGTATCAAGAGCTCCCTGCTGCGGGTGGGTAGCACTGGACAGGTGATAGGCGGGGATATCCAGTCGAGCCGCTCGGTCCATGACGGGGGCATGGGAATTGTTGCAGATAAGGGCGACGACACGCGCCTTCAGTCCACCATCGTTGCAGGCGTCAGCGATGGTCTGAAAGTTGGTGCCTTGGTGGGATGCCAGTATGCCGAGTCGAAGCATTCTACTGCTGAGTCGAGACGTAAAGCCCTAGTTTATCATGCTGCTGTATACTGCCACACAGGTTTGGAGGATGTATGCGTTCGTTTCTTTTGCTTATCGCCCTGCTGATCACGGCAGGTTTTTCCCGGGCTGAAGTGGAGGTCAGCGCCTGGTCACGCGCGACGCCCCCGGGCGCCACGACGGCGGCAATTTATGGTCGATTTAGCAACAACGGTGATCAGGCAATGAGCGTTGCGAGGGTCCAGGCCGCGTTTGCGGAGCATGCGATGATTCATGAAACACAGCACCGGAATGGTATGGCCACCATGCGTCATGGATCACTCAGCATTCCCCCGGCCGGCCATGTTGAACTCAGGCCTGGAGGCATGCACATCATGTTGATGGGCATGAACCGTGAACTGTTAACCGGGTGCTATTACGAATTCAGTTTGATCTGGACAGATGGTTCAACTTCCCGCCACAAGTTTCTGACGGGTGGTCTTGGTCAGTTAAGTCCGCCTGAACCGACGATAGCAGAGTCCTGTCTGTGACGTTAAGAGAAGAGTTGGAAACAGCGATGGCCCATCAGCTTGCTGATCGGCCTGCTGAGGCCGAAAAAATTTATCTGGCGATCCTCCAGGCTGACCCGGAACAACCTGATGCCACGCATCTCCTCGGGCTCATCCGTGCCGGGCAGGACAGAGATGAGGAGGCTGTCGAGCTTCTCGAGAGAGCGCTGGGTCTTTACCCGGAAGCCGCACATTTCCATCACAACATCGCCGGCATCTATCGGCGGATCGGCAGATTGCAGGAAGCCGAGGAACAATTCCGGGCAGCGATAGCGTTGAAGCCTGACTATGGTGAGGCTTACCAGGGGCTATCTGAGATGGTTCGATTCCAGCCAGGAGATGCTCTTCTCGAGCAGATCAGGACGCAGCTGGCACGAAGTGACGTTGAGGGCAAGGTCAAATCCTATTTCCACTTTGCCGCTGGTAAATTCCAGGACGATGTCGGCGAGTACGCCAGTGCTTTTGAGCACTTCGCAGAGGGTAATCGGCTCGCGGGGAGACGGTTTGGTTCTGAAGAATTCAGTCGGATGGTTAAGGATGTTCTCTACGTCTTTAGTGGGCGACAGGTAGCAAGCCTGGAAGGTCTCGGATCGGATTCAGAAGTGCCCGTCTTCATCATAGGAATGCCCAGGTCCGGCACGACGCTGGTCGAACAGATACTCGCCAGCCATTCCAGTGTGTTTGGAGCGGGTGAACTCAATGATATGAAGCAGATCGCGGCACAAGCGGCGAGGCTGTCCGGGAGCGGACAGTCTTATCCGAACTGTGTGCCGGCACTGCGGGCGGAGGAGTACTCGGTACTGGCGGAAGAATACCTGCGGGGCCTCAGCAAAGCGGCCAAAAACAGGGAATTCCCAAGGATAATCGATAAACACCCGCTGAATTTTCAGTTTGTGGGTCTGATCCTGGCGCTGTTCCCCAAAGCGAGAATAATCCACACGGTCAGGGATCCGCTGGACACGGGGCTGTCATGTTTCTTCCAGAATTTCACCAAGGGCCAGGATTACAGTTTCAATCTGCGTGCACTCGGCAATTTCTATAATGACTATCGTCGGCTCATGGAGCACTGGGAACTGGTCTTCCCCGGTAGAATAATGACGGTTGGTTATGAGGATCTGCTGGCCAACCAGGAGGAGGAGACCCGTAAATTGCTCTCTTACGTTGGCCTCTCGTTTGAACAGGACTGCATTGAGTTTTACAAAACCGATAGAAGAATCAATACCGCCAGCTTTCTCCAGGTGAGGAAGCCGCTCTACCAGAGCTCACAGCAGCGGTGGCGCCACTATCGTGAACAGCTGCAGGAATTCGCCCGGATAATCGGTGCGCCAGTCAGAAAACCGATTACTATCAGCATAGATGATCCTGGTGCCCGCAGAATCCTGTCCTGAAAGTGAAAGCGTGCTATCGTTGGAACCCATTGATTAGAATTCATTGAAAGAACAACCTCGTCATGCAATCGGTATCCTGGACTGAACTTGAATCAGCGGACAGCAACCTGGCTGCCTTTGGCCAGGACCGCCTGGACGGTAAGGTCGCTTACCTGGCAACAGTCCGCAGGGACGGGCGACCCAGGGCGCACCCGGTGACGCCGATTATCGGTAAGGGACGAATGTTTATCTTTCTCGAACCGAGTTCACCCCGAACTCGTGATCTCATAGAAAGTGGCGAGTACTGTCTGCATTGCGCCATGAGCGATAGTTCGGGCAGCAGTGGTGAATTCCAGGTGACCGGCATCGCCAGGCAGATTGAGGATCCGGAAGTGCGGGAACTGGCAGAATCAGTGTCGAGTTTCAGGCCGGCGTTACGATCTGTCTTGTTTGAATTACAGCTAACCGAGGCAATGTCCACGTCCTACCGTGGTGGCCAGCCAAAACGCCGACGCTGGCAGGCCGGTGAACTCATTGCAAACATGCCGGGGTGATTCCGCGAAGACTGCTGGAAGACTGACAGTGATCTGGCAAGGAGGTTTCTGATGGATGGCATACATGATCTTGGCGGCAAGCCGGGATACGGGAAGGTCGACAAAGGCACTGGGTCCGAGGTCTTTCACGATCGTTGGGAAGCCGCGGTTTTCGCGATGACTAATGCGATTGCACGTGCGGGTGCGTTCCCGAACGTTGATCGATTCCGTCACGCGATTGAAAGAATACACCCGGAAGCTTATCTGCAGCATGGATACTATGGTCGGTGGCTCGGGGCGATTGAAAACCTGCTGGTGGAGTCAGGACTTATCGGGCAGGGAGAACTGAATCGCCGGACATTGGCACGAGGCGGATCCGAGACCGACCTGGTGGCGGCACAACCTGCGGATCTGCCTGATGCCATGGGACCGGCCCCGTCAGGGTCGGGGAATCGGCGAGAACTGGGCAGCGCGCCTCGGTTTGCGGCGGGCGATGTGGTCAGGACGGTCAAAAACCCTGTTGCCGGACACACGCGTTTGCCCGCCTATGCTCGTGGCCAGCCAGGTGAAATAGTCGCCCTGCATGGGGGCTGGGTGTTCCCTGATACGAATGCTCATGGTCTCGGCGAGCAGCCCCAACATCTGTATACGGTCCGTTTCAGTAGCGAGGATCTTTGGCACAAACCTGGATTCTCGGTCAGTCTTGATTTGTTCGAACCTTATCTTGAGGAGGCTGATGATGAGTGATCCGACACCGCAAGCCCTGCGAGCGGAGGCTCTTGAGTCGCTCCTGGTAGAGAAAGGGTTGTTGAGCACGGACGAGTTTGATGAGGTGATTGCGACTTACAACGACCGTGTGGGACCGATGAATGGTGCTCTGCTCGTTGCAAAGGCCTGGTCGGACCCCGCTTTCAAAACCCGGTTGCTCTCTGATGCAACCCGTGAAGTGAACGAGTTCAATTTCGAGGGTGGTCAGTGTGAGAAGCTCGTCGTCGTGGAAAACACACCTGGTATACATAATGCTGTCGTCTGCACCCTCTGTTCGTGTTATCCCTGGGCTGTTCTTGGCCTGCCTCCGAAGTGGTACAAGGATCCTGCCTACAGATCGCGCATCGTCATGGAACCCAGGGAGTTGCTCCAGGAGATGGGGGTCGAGCTACGGGAAGACGTCGAGATTCGCATATGGGATTCCAGCGCTGAGGTCCGTTACATGGTTTTACCCATGCGACCCGCGAACACTGAGGATATGAATGAGGCGGAACTTGCGGAGCTGGTCACGCGTGATTCCATGATCGGTGTGGAAGTATTGTCTTGAGCGATGAACGCATGGACCTGAGTGGGGATGGTGCGCCACCGATGCTGAACGGCGAAGTCGTTTTTGATGCCCCCTGGCAAAGTCGCATTTTCGGTATCGCCAGAGCCATGTGCGAGCGTGGCTTGTACGAGTGGGACGAATTTCGCGACCGGCTTATCGCAGAGATTGAGAAGGCGGATCCTGAGGCTGAATATCGATACTTCGATCATTTTCTAGCGGCGTTGGTGCGCCTGCTCGATGAGAAGGGTTATTGCGTCGCTGATGATCTCCAGGGTCGTGAATCAGCTTATGCTGACCGACCTCATGGCCATGACCATTCTCACTGAATGATTTGCTCAGCGAGCAGACGTTCTTCCAGGAGATCGAACGGCAGGGGACCGAGGGTAACCAGGCGTTCCAGGAAAGGTAAATCACAGCTGTTGATGCAGCGGCGCTGTAGTTCAGTGAATCTGAGCCTGCCTGCAAAGGCGGCCAGATAAAAACCGGGTCGCCTCTGGATGTAGTCAAGAGATTTGTTGAGCCGATCCGTGCCATAAGGTGTCTGTTCAAACAGATAACTGGCGGCTGCATCGCGCGACCAGATGCCGGAATGAAGTCGCAGGTCTGCCAGGGCAAGACCTGCCATGAGCTTTGCAAAGTACAGTTGAGCCGGTAGCGGC
>CAXPUI010000025.1:0-7648 GCA_964220205.1 Candidatus Allofontibacter communis
GCACCCCGGAGAGGTTTCTTTCCGTATTCCCCTGTCTGATGGTGTCCAGGACTTCGCCCGCGACGGCGTAAAAACTCCAGGGCTGGGTGTTCAGCGAGGATGGTGCACGGATCGCCATCTCTATGACCTCGCGGATCAACGCTTTCGGTACGGGTTTATCCAGGTAACCTCGGATGCTACGTCGACCTAATACAACCTCTTCATATTCCATACTGCTCAATCCTCAATACTTAGTCCGCGGGTAATTCAACACCAAACTCAGCAAAAACCTCTTCCGTGTGCGCACCCAGCGTCGGGGGCACCTGGTGCAGGTTTGTCGGTGACGCCGTGAATTTGATAGGACTCGCAGCCAGAGATATATCCGGGTTGTCACCTCCGGGATGACACATCTCGAGCATCTGCCGTGCTGCCACATGGGGGTCCACATAGATATCCGCCATATTCTGGACGGGCCCCACAGGAATCCCGCCATCCAGTTTTGCCATGATTTCTGTCCGGGTATGCGACCGGGTCCAGGCACAGATCTGTTCTTCTACCCAGTCAACATTTTTAAGCCGAGCAGCATTGGACACACTTCGTTCGTCAGTCATCATGTCTGCCCTGTCCATCGCCGCACAAAGCAAGTCCCAGTGATGCGGTTGGGCGACCGCCAGGGCAATGCGCCCATCCTTGGTCGGGAAGAGGTCAAATGGATACAGGGTCATCGCCCTCTGCAATCCAGACGGGTTCGGTTTACCGGTAAATCCGTACTGCGCGACTGCACTTTTCTGAAAGGCCATCATCGCGTCGTACATGGAAACATCCAGAAACTGTCCTTCACCGGTACGCTGAGCATGGTGAAGTGCAGAGACAACCCCAAGGGCCATCAACGTACCAGGAAAGATATCAGCAATTGCCGGTGTCACCAGACCATCATTGGCATAGACGAGACCACCAAAACTTTGGGCCGCAGCATCTAGACTGGGCCAGTCGACGTAAGGGCTTGCTCCGGTCCTCGGATCACCGAAACCTCTGACACAGGCGTAGATAATGCCCGGGTTTCGCTCAGCCATGGCCTCATAGCCAAGGCCCAGACCATCCATAACGCCGGCACGCATGTTTTCGACAAAGACATCCGCCTTTTCACAAAGTGCCAGCAACGCTGCCTGATGACCCGGTTTTTTCAGATCCAGGACAATACTGCGCTTATTGCGGTTCACCGCGGCGAAGGGCGCGCCGAAATCTGTACCGGCCTCACGGTCCTCGTGAGGTGCAGCATGATCAGGTAAAAAAGGCGGTATGTTGCGATAGCCATCACCCCAGGGTGGCTCGACCTTTATCACCTTTGCCCCGAGATCGCCGAGCAGACCCGCACCATAAGGACCGGCCAGGGCACGCGTACAGTCAATGACCGTAATATCCTCAAGCGGGCCTTTGCGTTCCGGTTGCTTCATGGTTCATTCCTGGTGACGTTGTCTGTATTCAAATGGCAATACCCCCCAGCTTGGTTTCGAGATACTCCATGATGCCCTCTCGACTCCCTTCACGGCCGAGTCCGCTGTCTTTCATACCGCCGAAAGGTGCAGCCGCAGAGGTAGGATTAATATCGTTAATACCGATGATGCCGAAGTTCAGACCTTCAAACACCCTGAACGCCCGGCCAATGTCGCGGGTATAGATGTAAGCTGCCAAACCATAATCCGTATCGTTCGCCATTTCGAGCGCCCGTGCCTCGTCTTCAAATTCAATAATGGCGGCGACCGGTCCGAAGGTTTCCTCTCGATAGATCAACATATCTTCTGTCACACCACTGAGCACGGTTGGTGCATAAAAGAAGCCAGAGTCAAGACCGGAGTCAGTCAGTCGATGGCCACCGCAATGCAGCGTGGCACCTCGCTCGACCGCATCTTTGACCTGTTTGTCGACCTTCTCAATGGCTGATTCGTTGACCAGGGGGCCTATGGCAACTCCTTCCTCAAGACCACTACCCGCTTTAAGCTTTTTCACCCGGTCCACCATGATCTCGATAAACTGCGGAACCAGGTTCTTCTGGACCAGCATTCTGTTGGGACTGATACACGCCTGCCCGGTGTTGAGGAACTTGACCATCTGTGCACCCTTGGCCGCATGCACAGCATCAGCATCTTCAAATACCAGGAAAGGTGCATGACCGCCGAG
Source organism: Candidatus Allofontibacter communis (assembly GCA_964220205.1). Classification (GTDB taxonomy): domain Bacteria; phylum Pseudomonadota; class Gammaproteobacteria; order Pseudomonadales; family Azotimanducaceae; genus UBA9659. Next base: position 2,158 of record CAXPUI010000025.1, read on the forward strand.
CTCACATGAAACACGCTTCATGTTCGCGGCAGCCTGGCCTGCCAGCATCTTCCCGACTGCTGTTGATCCTGTGAAGGTGAGCTTACGCACGCTGGGATTTGATACGAACTCATCGCCTATCGGTGCCGGATCCAGCGCTGTCACGAGATTAATGACACCGGGAGGCAATCCTGCATCGATCAGGCATTCAAACACCTTGATGGCACACAGCGGTGTAGCTTCCGCCGGCTTCAGCACGACTGTGCAGCCAGCAGCCAGCGCCGGCCCCACCTTCCGGGTAATCATAGAAACAGGGTAATTCCAGGGAGTCACAGCCGCCACAACGCCCACAGGCTGGTAACTGACAATGAATCGCTGATCTGCCCTGCTCGAGGGAATGGTCTCACCATAAATTCGCTTGGCTTCTTCGGCAAACCAACTGAGAAAGTCTGCCCCATACTGCACTTCATTAAGGGCCGCACGCAGTGGCTTGCCCTGTTCCAGAGTCATCGTACGTGCCAGATCTTGCTTCCTTTCCAGCATGAGGTCATGTGCTTTACGGAGAATATCCGATCGCTCATAGGGAGTTGTCTTCGACCAGGTCTTAAATGCTTCAGTGGCCGCTGCTATTGCTTCTTGCGCCGCGGCCCGACCACCATCAGGTACCTGCTCCAAGATCGTCCCGTCTGCCGGATTGATAACCTCAAACCCAGATTCATCTGCACTAATCCAATCACCATTTATCAACATAACCACACTCGAAAACCTATCAGCCGCAGGATCATAGCAGCCATGGAATGACCGGCATACCTCGAATAGAGAGTACTTTCTATCCATCCAGCTCAACACGTATGATGTGAGGGGAGCAGACCACGGCAAGAACTTGAACAACTACCAACCCACCCTGTCACCGAGATTCATCGCTTACGTACGCGACTTTCTGATGGACCTGGGCATCGATCCGGGTCCGGTTTTTGAAGAGAGCGGACTGTCTTGCACCGCTGACGCAGAACTGGAGTCCGCTCTGCCCATCGCCGATATCTGCCGGTTATTCAATCTGGGCGCTGCGAAGCTGGACCGACCCTACTTCGGCCTTGACCTTGCCAGGGGTTACCACTACGAAGCCAGTTCGCTCATTATTGTTTCGTTTATGGCAGCGCCAGATGTCAGATCAGCGTTAGAGACGCTGCTCCGCTATGACAAATATGTGGATAGCGCAATCGAAACGACATTAACCCACTCAGGAGGCTTGAGTTGTTTCGAGGTCAATCTGTTAGCACCGGAGGGGGTCAACACCGAACAATTAAGCGAATACCTGCTTTCTTTCCTGGCAAATTCCCTGAATATAGCTACTCGTGAAACACTGCCCACAGCACGTGTTTCCTTTACGCACCAGTCAACAAAATCCGTTGCACCACTCGAGCAGTTGTTCAAGGCACCGGTGGTTTTCGGTGCCAACCACAATAGCCTGTTCTTTGAGACCGAGTTTCTCGACATGCCTCTCCATACCAGCAACCAGCTGCTATACGACATCAACATCAAAGGGCTGAAAGAGATATTCACCACAATGGGTGAGCATTTTGACTTTGTACAGGCGGTACATCGGCAGGTACTGCTCCAGTTCAAAACCGGTAACCCGACCGTAGAGTCGATCGCCGAGTCACTGCAATTGTCATCACGAACCCTGAGAAGACGCCTGGCTGACGAGGGCTTGAAACTGCAGGACGTCAAGAACGAAGCCCGGGCGCAACGAGCTACTTTCTACCTGACACAGACACAAATGCCTCTGAGCCAGGTTGCCCTTGAGGTGGGTTTTTCAGAAATGAGTGCTTTCAGTCGCGCTTTCCGCCTGTGGACCGGGCAGACTCCGCAGGAATGTCGTGACCTGGAGACATACAACAAGGTCATCAGGCTTAAAGTAGATTAGGCCAACAAACCAAGAACTTGGCCGATTTCGTCAATACCATCAGACAGGCATCTTGTAGTCTAGATTTTCGATCCCATTATCCGGAACGACCAAGCTATGCAGTACGTCCATGTCCTGCTTGCAGTCACACTTATCGGCACCCTGACAGGTTGCCATCAGCACCCCGCTGCCGAAACAATCTATCAGAACGGTATCATCTACACCGTAGACAGCAGCAACAGTGAACACGAGGCTTTCGCAGTAACCGGTGGGAAGATCACCGCAATTGGCACTAACGATGCCGTCAGTGCTTACATTGGTCCGGCAACAGCGGTCATAGACCTGCAGGGGCGATTTGTCATGCCCGGTATCCAGGATATGCACATGCACCCGGTAGACGGAGGTATCAAGGGTAAATTTGAGTGCGCCTTCGCCGATACACTGGACGCTCAGGGCATTGTCGAGGTCGTCGGCGACTGTATTGCTGCGGCTAATCCTGGTGATTGGATTCTGGGCGGTCAATGGGGTCCGGGACTCCTGCTCGGCGAAACCGAAGTCCTGCTGGAGCTGCTGGACAGCGTCAGTCCGGAAAATCCGGTTTTCCTGATGGATTGGGCGCTGCATGCGGCCTGGGCCAACAGCCTCGCTCTTGCAGAAATAGGTATCAGCGCGAAAACACCTGATCCAACCGGTGGCGTCATCATGAAACGCGCAGATGGCCAGCTAAATGGCATTCTGCTGGACAACGCAGCTTACCAGGCTCGACACAAGATTCCGGACTACACCCCTGAACAGGTGGCTGACGCCATTGCGTTCAGCCTGGACAAGATGCTCGCGCATGGGATCACGTCGTACAAGGATGCGTTGACCACCCCCAGAAACCTTGCCGGCTATCATGCTTTGCGAGCGCGGGGCGATCATCGTATTAAAATCAAAACATCACTGGCCTGGAAAAGCGCCTGGTCCAGAAACCACCAAAACGAAGTAACCCGGATAAACAACTTCGCCGCGCACCAACGACAAAACCTGGACACCGCCTACGCAAAAATCATGTTGGATGGGATACCGCCAACCTACACAGCAGCTGTCCTTGAACCCTACTTACCCTCTGCTGAATTTGGCGACAATCACTACGGCAAACTCATGCATCAACCTTCAGTTCTGGCGAACGATTTGACAGAACTCGACAAGCTGGGCCTGACAGTAAAGATACATGCTACGGGAGACCGTTCCGTGCGAGTCGCCCTCGATGCCATCGAGCAGGCAAGACAACGCAATGGCGACTCCGGCCTGCGCCATGAAATATCTCACGCCGAATTGATTCACCCCGATGACCTGCCACGATTCGCTGCCTTAAACGTGGCCGCCGAGATGTGCCCGATATTGTGGTATCCCAGTCCCGCTGTCGATGCCATGTTCCTGGCCATGGGCGACAGGGCAAGGCGCATGTGGCCGGTGCGTTCCCTGGTCGATTCAGGAGCCCTGGTTTTTTACGGTTCAGACTGGCCCAGTGTCGTACCAGATACCAATCCCTGGCCGGGCATCGAATCCATGGTTACACGAAAGGATCCGTATGACCGGTTCGCCGGTGTCTACTGGCCCGAAGAAGCCGTTGATCTTGCTACAGCCCTTCGGATCTTCACCGTCAACGGCGCCATTGCGGGCAAGCAGGAAACAGACACAGGCTCCCTGGAAATTGGCAAAGCTGCAGACTTTATCATCCTTGATCGTAACCCATTCGCAATACCTGCCGATGAACTCGGCAATGTACAGGCCCTGTATACCTATATCGATGGTGTAGAGCTCTGGGCAATGAAAACTGGAGGAACAAACTGATGAAAAATAAGCTAATCGTTTTACTCATCGCCACTCTGGCCCTGAGCAGCGCCAAGGCAGATCGCGTTATTGAAGAGGTGATCGTCACGGCCCAGAAACACACGGAAAGTGCCAACGACGTTGGCATCACCATGAACGCGTTTACAGGGCAAAGGCTAAAGGACCTCGGTGTCGTCACACCAGAGGATCTGGCCCTACACACCCAGTCGCTGACTGTTAGCGATACCGCGGCAACCGGCGTTCCGCTTTACACGATTCGCGGCGTCGGGTTCCAGGACTACAGTACCGCGGCTTCATCAACCGTTGGATTATATTTCGATGAAGCGGCGATCCCTTATACGGTGATGAGCAGGGGTGCCCTTTTTGACGTCGAACGTGTCGAGGTGCTGAAAGGACCTCAAGGCGATCTCTATGGTCGGAATACCACTGCTGGTCAGATTAATTTCGTCAGCAACAAGCCCACCGAAGAGTTTGAGGCAGGTATCACCGCCAGCTACAGCAGCTTCCAGACCTTCGACCTGGAAGCTTTTGTCAGTGGTGCCATCGGTGACAAGGCACAGGGCCGACTGGCCATCAAGTCAATAACCTCCGGGGAAGGCTGGCAAGAGAGCCTGACAAGGGATGATGAACTTGGCGAAAAAGACATCCAGTCACTCCGTGCCATGCTAAACATTGATCTGAGTGAAAACGCTGAACTGCTGCTGACCGCCCAATACATCGATGATCAATCAGAAAATTCAGCACCTACCGCCTACAGCGGTACGGAGATCGGGCTGACCGAATTCAGTGCCCCTTACCTGGCATTAGCCGATTACATCCTCCCAACCGGCACGAACTTCGGCGCAACTCCCCCCTGGTATTCATCAGACCAGAATGACAAAGCTGACTGGACCAATTCCTATACCAGCCCGATTACCGGCGCTACCTTCGACTTACGGCCTCAACGAGACAACCAGTTGACCAGCTTAAGGGCGAAACTGACCTGGGAACTGGCGAGCGGGATGACCCTGACTTCGATCACTGCCTGGGATAATTTTGAAAGAGAAGAAGCTAACGACTGGGATGGCGGCTTCTATAACGATTCAAGCAATATCAACACGACGGACCTGGACGTCTTTTCCCAGGAAATTCGCCTCAGCGGCGATACCGACAACATGTACTGGATTATCGGTGCCTATTACTCAAAAGACGAAATGGACGAGTACTATCATTACTTCATGTCGGACTCCGTCTTTGGACTGGGCTCAGTGCCTTTCGGCGTCCCACCATTTTTTCTCGCTCCGATCCTCGAACTGGACACCATTTATGAACAGGAGACGGACTCCAAGGCACTATTCGGCCATGTCGAATACAACCTGACTGACGCCTGGCGTCTTACAGTCGGACTTCGTTACACGGAGGACGAACGGACATGGAGCGGCTGTACCTTCTCTGCGGCCGACACCTCCCTGGGTAATTTCCTGAATACCCTGTTCGGTTCAACGCTTCAGGCAGGAGATTGCGGTACCATTGACGATGATCCCAACTCCCCGACTTTCCTGTTTGCCCTGATCGGCGGCCCCAATGTTAACGATGCCTTCCACGTATACACCGATACGATCGAGACTGATCGATGGATGGGGAAGATCGGTCTCGATTACTCGGTCAATGATGATGTCCTGCTCTACGGTACCTACTCAACGGGTTTCAAGTCAGGTGGGTTTAACGGAGCAAACTCGAATACCACTCGCCAGTTGAACGCCTATGAAGAAGAAACGCTCGACTCCTTTG
>CAXPUI010000026.1:0-5581 GCA_964220205.1 Candidatus Allofontibacter communis
TCGTCATCTTCTTCAACCATTTCCCGGAAACTTCTATAAGGACCGAAACATACCGCATGTTGGTCAAAAACATCACAGATCTGTTCATAGTCATGAGCTGCAAACCAGGGCTCAACGATCGCAGCCAGTGCTTCGCGATGCTGGAAGCGTTCACCCTCCTTCGAGAAATCAGCCCCCGAATCCTCCCCGAGCCTGTCAACCTGCTCAGCGATCTGCATCGCCTTGACGATGCCCTGCCACTGCCGGGGCGTTAAACCGACGATCATCACTCGTACACCATCTCTCGATAGAAAATCGCGCCCGAATGCCCCATAAAGGTAGTTACCGGCCTTCTGGCGGTCAGCATCGTTCACTGCTACCTCAGCGATATTCCCCAGGTTGCTGGCAGTCGCCACCGCGACATCTTTAAGCGCCAGACGGACCAGTTGTCCTTCGCCCGTCAACCGCCGGTACCGGTCCGCAGCCAGTAGTGCGACTACCGCCATCTGACCGGTAATGTTATCCCAGGCAGGCAGGAGATAATTGGTCGGTTCATCCGAGTCTGGCTGGCCAGTAGCATTGGCAAACCCAACGGCGCAATTAACCGTGTAATCCAAGGCGGAACCACCGCGACGATCCCCAAGCACATTAACGTAGATCAGGTCCTGCCGACTCTCCTTGAGCGCGTCGTAGGCAAGCCAGCCCCGCTCCGGGAAGTTGGTCAGGAAAATCCCGTGATTCGGGTCACTTCCTCTCAGCAGTTCCAGGATCAACGCACGCCCCTCAGGATGGCCGATATCAACCTGAAATGATCGTTTACCCTTATTCATACCCGCCCAGAACAAGCTATCTCCAGAGTCACTCACTGGCCAGCGACGATAGTCCAGACCACCGCCAATGGGATCAAAACGGATGACATCAGCTCCCATCTGGGCGAGGGTCATCCCTCCCAGGGGTGCTGCGACAAACGCCGAGCCTTCGACAACGCGCATGCCTGCAAGAACGCCACCAGCCATCATCTGGGTCCGGCCAGAACAGAAAGCTGCCAATCCAGCACCCTGATATCCGATTGGATATCGCCAGCATCATCAGTTCTCTCTGCAAACACTTCGATGCCCAGCTTCAACACTCTACCAGTCTGGATCTCGTTAACTTCGTGCACGTGAATCCGGCTGGAGAGGATATCTTCCTCGAAGACAGGAGCCACGTGATCACACTTGTGCCAGCAAAGAATCATCGCCAGGGAAGGCAATACCCTTGCCAGCTGGGAAGCCGCCATCGAGATGGTATGCCCGCCATAAACAAGACGTTTACTGTATACGCTGCGAGCCACATCGGTGTGCGTCATTGCCATATTCAGCGTCATTCTGACGAGCTCAGGCGCCATGGTAATCGTATCCCTGGCCTCAACGTTAATGACCTGCCCTGCATCGAAGGCAACCTTTTCGACAGGCAGGGCAGACAGATCCCAATCAGGGACGGACGCCAGCACATCTTCTTCACTGATGAATTCAGGCATGACGCCAAGGTCATCTGCCAGCCCCGTGTCCGCTTTGGGGTCTTGGCAGGGCACCATGGGGCAACGCCAGAACAGCAGTACTGTCTCCCCTTTCTGGTTGACCGTATGAATTTCAAGACCGACCATACCCGAGGCATCCCGGCCCGGCTTAATGGAGTTCTGCCTCAGGGCAACAACTTTAGTTCGGGTCGTCAATGTGTCGCCGATGAAAACAGGCCGATGAAATCGCAAGCCTCGATAAAACAAATTACCCAGCACTCTCTGTGTCGGCACCGTGCTTGCCCCAATCGCGATATTGCAGACCATTGATGGATTAGCCAGCAGCCTCTCCTCACCAGTCATCCGGCTACTGAGTGGCGCGTCGAGGCTTGGACGGTAACGATCGGCAAACATCGCCTGATGCATGACGGCGTAACCATCGGTGATGGTGATAGACGGAACCTGACTCAGATCATCGCCGACCGAAAAGTCTTCAAACCAGGGAGCTTCTGTCATTACTGTGATAAACCTCTTGCTGTAATTGGCCAGACTTCTCGAACCATGCCATCGCGGTAGGGAAAATAGAAGTCATGGAGATTGACGGTAGGATCGCAATGCGGGGTGAGCACTTCCAGCTTGTCGCCAAGGGCTATGTTCTTCGACGGATTGCTGAGCTGGACGATGCCGTGTTCATCTCCACCCCAGTGATACACAACCCCTTCAACATCCCTGAATTCCGGCGCCATCTTGTCGGAAGCCAGTGACTTGAACCCGGCATCGACGGTGATCAACCTGGACTGTGGCTGGCTGATTGCCGTGACCAGGACAAATAAAGACACATCGAAGTCGTCGAAAAGTTCCGTCTGCTGACTACCAATATCTCGATACTCGATATCCATGAAAGCATAGGAACCTGCCTGCAATTCATTAACCAGGCCGAGGCCCGGTTCAATATCGTAGGTGCCGGTACCTCCTCCTGAGAACACGGGCACATCAATATCAGCGGATTGTAATAAATTACGTGTTTCCGCACCTGCCGCCATCACGTCACGGTATCGTTTTGCCCTGGCCTCATAACCTTCTATATGCATGCAATGCCCGGCATACATCTGCAGACCAACGAGTCTGAGGTTTCCTGTATCAACCACCTGCTTAGCCAACTCCAGGGCCGGTTCACCAGCGGCAATTCCGGTTCTGCCCATCGCGGGATCTATGTCCAGATAGACGTCGACGACGAGACCATGTGCTGCAGACAATCTGTCCAGATGCTGCACAGTTTCGGGATGATCTACCGCAAGCTGCACGCCGGGATACGCTGATCTGAGAGCGATAAAACGTTCGAGTTTATCCATGCTGGCCAACGGGGACGTAATCAATACGTTATCAACACCAGCAGCACACATGACTTCGGCTTCCGCCAGCTTCGCGGCACAGACACCAACAGCACCTCGCTCGACCTGCTGCCGCGCAATAATCGGACACTTGTGCATCTTCGTATGCGGTCGCAGTCGAATACCAGCGTCATCGAGATGCGATTGCATACGATCGAGATTAGCCTCAAAGGCTTCCAGGTCGATAACGAGAGCCGGCGTATGAAGTTCTTCAAGAGGAATCGGTTCCTTGAGAACAACAGGTTCGACAGGACGACTGGCAATCCAGTCACGGTAGAATTCATTCAGTTGACGCATCAATTGCAATCCTGGGTCACGCACTCGCTGTCTTTCTCGACCTGGAGTGTCACATGGTTAATAGCGAACTTCTGCTTTAATGTCGCACCAACATCACCATAGCCGGACTCGCTGTCCCAGAGCGGTTTCTCCGGCATGACGAGATGCGCGGTCATGCTGGTCTCGTTGGTGCTCAAGGCCCAGATGTGTAAATCATGAACCTGCTCAACACCGTCGATAGAAAGCAGGAACTCCATCACCTCCTGACGATCAATATGTCGTGGGACGGCATCAAGCATCAGGTTGACACTATCCCTGAGAAGGCCCCAGGTTCCCCAGATAATTACACCAACGATCAAGAGGCCAGCCAGGCCATCAACCCATAACCAGCCCGTGAGCAGAATAAGGGCCGCTGAAATAACCACGCCTATCGATATCAACGCATCATAGGCAAGATGCAGGTAGGCACCCTTGATGTTCAGGTCATTTTTACTGTCTTTTCTGAACATCAGCGCCGTACCGGCGTTGACAACAATACCTACTGCCGCTACCAACATGACGGTCACCTCTGACATGGCCGTTGGATTTATCAGTTTGTCCAGTGCCTCGATACCAATAAAGCCTGCGGCTAGAATCAGGACAAGCGCGTTGATGAGTGCAGCAAGGATGGTTGTTCGCCTGAAGCCGTAGCTGTAGAGATGCGTGGTTGCCCGGGTCGCCAGGTAAGCTGCACCCCAGGCCAACAGAAGACCCAGCACATCAGAAAGGTTGTGACCGGCATCTGCCAGCAGGCTTGCTGAGTTGGTCAGGACTGCATAAACGGCCTCCAGCACGGTGAAACCAAGGTTAGCCGACACCGCAACGAAAAAACTGAAACCGAGGCTACCCAGCGCCAGCTGATCGTGATCATGATCAAAGTGATCGTGCGCGTGACTATGCATGCTGTACCAGCCTGGAGAGATTACTGTTCGAAGCTTAAAGCCACAGTTTCTGCGATGGCCAGGGATGAAGTCAATCCGGGTGATTCAATGCCGAAAAGGTTAACGAGACCCGGCAGATGGTGAGTTTCAGAAGATTGAATGATGAAGTCTTGAGGCGGGTCACCTGGCCCCTGTAACTTCGGGCGAATACCCGCGTATCCAGGCGACAATGTTCCATCCCTGAGCGCCGGCAGGTAACGACGGATGGCCTGGTAATGGGACGTAAGCTTCTGGGCGGGGATCTCGTAGTCTTCAGTCTCCAGATATTCCACATCAGGACCGAATTTCACCTGGCCGCCAATGTCAATGGTGGCATGTATACCCAATCCAGCGCCGCTTGGATCAGGAACCGGATAGATAAGATGAGTGAAGGGGTTTTTTCCCTGCAGGAGGAAATAACTCCCGCGGCATAGATAAAGTCTGGGGATCAGCGCCTTATCAAGTCCTTCTATATTCTCCGCAACCTCCTGAGCTCCCAGGCCTGCAGCGTTAACCAGGTAGCGGCAACTGAACTCATAGGATTCACCATCCAGTTGCGTCATGACGATGAAATCCGGGCCCTGACGCCGGATTTCCCTGACCCGTGCATGACAGGCAAGGATCCCACCTTCTGCCTCGAGATCAGCAAGCAACGCTGTCATGAGACCGTGAGAATCAACTATGCCAGTGGACGGAGACATCAGGGCAAGGGTCGCTTGAACATGGGGTTCCAGCGCTGCCAATTGAGAAGCTCCCAGGTATTCCAGGTCAGCGACACCGTTAGCCATTGCCTTTTGTTGAATCAGGTCCAGTTCCGGTTCTTCCTCTTCTGTCGTTGCAACAATTAGTTTGCCGATCGCGCGATGCTTGATGTTGCGGGAGGAGCAGTAGTCATAAAGCAGCGACTTGCCCCTGACGCAGAGCAACGCCTTCAGGGAATCCTTGGGATAATAGATGCCAGCATGAATGACTTCACTGTTACGACTGCTGATGCCTTCACCGAACCTTGCACCGCCTTCGAGAACCATAACCTGATGCCCCTGGAGCGCTAGCTGCCTCGCTATCGCTAAGCCCACTACTCCGCCACCGACTACACAGGTCTCAACAAAATCCACATCAGCCATATCGCAATTATGGGCCTTCCGATGCCGGCAAAAAAGTACGGATCACAGTTTTCGATCTGGACCATCGAGGAAAAAAATAGAGGGAACAAAAAAAGGGACCCAAAATGGGTCCCTGTTCCGAGGCGAAGGAGGAAAACCTCGGAAGTGACTAAAACCTCGGAAGCGACTAAAATCCTAACTGAATCTGCGCTTGTTCGTCAGGTAACTCAGCGGGCGTGCAATCGACGTCGCTTACGACAGCGAGCCTGGCAATACCCGTCACGTGGGTGCCTGAGGGACCATTAAGCATCATTTTCAAGTGATGACACACCATCTGTCCCGTCCTGCGTTTCATGTCCCGCCGTTTAGTGCTCC